>CANJJY010000060.1 GCA_947474445.1 Oligoflexaceae bacterium | reverse complement strand
GGAAGAGTCGAGTATCCGATGCGAGCTTGCCAGTAGAGTGCATTCTGATCGGTGGCTCTTTGCAATTCATTTTTTGAGGCTAGATAGTCAACATCGTAGCGATCACCGTACTTACGGAAATAGAGCCCGCCAAGGCCTCCGGTTATCCCAGTTGTCTCCTGTTCGAATTGCATGGATACCCCTGCATCCACTTTATCGCCCAACTTGAAATCGGTGCTACGACGTTCAGCAAGCACAGTTTCGTCGTAGGTTTTCCAACGAACATCTTTGCGGCCTGGGGCTTGATAGGTGTATTTAACAAATTGATTCAAAAAAACGGACGAACTGAGAAACTGATCGCTTAGCAGACCTGCGAACAAATCCCATTGTCCGTCCCCGAATGGAAGATCGGTGAGGATGTCTGGGCTATCCTTGCGTCCAGTCGGTGCAACAAAACCTAACTGAGACGCAACTTTTATACGGTCACCGTTGTGAGCGAGGTATTTTGAAGCGATGGTCAAATCACCAAATGCGGTTTTGTTCCATCGACCCAGTGGTTCGTATTCGTTTTCACTTAAACGCGTATTCAAGCGCCCTGGAGCATTTTGAAACTTTTCAGCTGCTTCGACGGCAGACTGAAAATTATTCATAGAGTTTGTGGTCAGCGCTGCCATGAAACGGTCGGCGCCTTCATTCGTGCGAAAACCAACTTTTATGTCTGTGCTCGCGCTGTAGTAAGGCAAGGCTGCCGCTACGGTCCAATTCTCGGTGAGCCCCCAAGCGAAAATAGGTGCCCACACGTTGATCTGCGCGTTGAGATCGGCGGTGAATTCCCCTGCCGTATCCTCGGGCTTTATGCCTTGTGAGATAAGAAACGCTTGAAGCTGGGTTTTTTTAAGCCCCTTTTCGCCATCAACAATGTTACGGAAACGAAGGGGACGAAAAAGAGGTTCGGCCAGTGGCTCAACATTTCCGTCTTTGTTCGTCTTCTTGCTCGTCGTTGTGTAGAGCCCACGAATATCGAGGTTACGAACACCCTTGGGAAGTACTTTGGTCGATTCAAAAGCACTTACAGCTCCGGCGCTCACAAGCAGCACGGAGCTGATCAGACAATTTATCTTCATTAATTTTCTCCAAAGAAAACGCCGTCTTTCAAGACGGTGAGGAATTGGATTCGGCTGCATTTCGGATCGAAGATCTTCACCAAGAATAATCCGGCTTCTTTACCCTACTCGTCGGCAGTGAGGATGGATCTGGGCATCGAATACTTTTACAAAACAGGGGCCATTCGGACCCCTATTTTGTAGCAGACAATGTCGCAATTAAAGAGCTTTTTTAACTTCTTTGATGCAACCGACGGTTTCAGCACGGATTGATTCTGGAATCAAACCTTGCTCAAGGTAAGTGCCGAAATCGCTAACTGTCGAAGCAGCGAGAGCTTTGGATTCTGCGCCGCGGCCAAGTGTATTCAAAATATCGACTTTACGACGGAAGTTTTCGCAGAAAAGGAAACCTTCAACACTGCCAGGATAAGCACCTGCAGCGATCGCACGGTCGATCAACTTGAGAGCTTCTTCTGGATTGTAGAGACCACCAGGAAGGCCTTTAGCTTCAGGGTTGCCTTTAACAGCAGCTTTTACGCGGAGGAGACCGCCGCCTTCATAGGTATCGCCACCAGGAGCAGCCAAGCCCTTGTCGAGAGCATCGTTTAACTTAGGAAGGTTAGCGAGGCGCTCGAGGACGCTGGAAACTTGAGCTTCTTGTGCGATGCATGACGCACGAAGATACCAATAAGCAGGTGAGCTGAAGCCAAGCTTAGCTGGGGACATATTTTCAACGGCTACAGTCCAGCAATCGTGGAACACTTTTTTCCGCTCGGCTTTTTCGTCAGCCTTATCGATGCTGAGTAGGTACCCGCCTTCGTATAGATATGTGCGAGCTACGCCTTCTACTGCGCGCACAAGATCGGTATCTTTGGCCCCTTGAGCAACGATTTGTTCGTAAGCTTCGCGAGCTTTTAGAGCCGAACTCCGACCTTCGTCGCGTTTCGCATACAGTGCATCTGCAGTCGAGAAATCGGCAGCAGCAGCTGTCAAACTCAGACCCAAGGCGCAAGTGGCGGCAAATAGATTCAATTTTTGCATTATTGTTCCCTCGTAAAAAATTTTACCTAGAATGGCTACGTACACTAGATGCCGCCAAGCTACACAGCTGCCAGTAAACTGTCAATTCCGAAGCGGAAACACCTGTGATAGCGAGTCCTGAAAAAACCCAAAGGTTTGGCGAAAAGTCCCTGTATGGTTGGGAGCGATAGCACCCCTTAAAGACCTTGTCGAACATGCGCCACGAATTATCGACAGGCTAAAGTCTCAGCCCGTCGGGAGCTCGAGACTTTTCAGCAGTTACGGGGCGCTAGGTCGGTTTTGGTAATTGATGATGCATTTTTCATATCAAAACGACATATTGCTCCATCGAGGACGCACATGCACTGATGGAGGAAAGGGGTAGTGACGCCCTTCATATCAGGGTTTTCATACTTTTCAGGTCTTATAGACTTTTCATGAGTGCCACAGTAGGCTGCAGAGTATGTCGGGTTTTTTGGCTTAGTCTTGGCGAAGGAGAAGAATAATGCGTCTACTTGTTGTCGAGGATGACCGGGCTTTAGCGAGTCTTTTAGTCAGAGCTCTCCGTGAAGAATCCTATGCAGTCGATCTAGCCCAGGACGGGCAAGAGGCGGAATGGTTGGCTTTCGAAAATCCCTACGACGTTATCGTTCTCGATCTCATGCTACCGGTCAAAGACGGAATTACGGTCCTCAAGAATATACGTGCGGGTGGTATTTCGACTCCCGTTCTGATCCTCACCGCGAAAGACAGTACAGACGATATCGTAAGAGGCCTAGACGAAGGAGGCGACGATTACTTAAAGAAACCATTCAGCCTCGATGAGCTCCTCGCCCGAGTTCGCGCACTCCTCAGGCGTAAAGATACTGAAGTTGCTACGGTGATTGACGTCGGACCCATCCGGATCGATCCGGCTAGAAAGCAAGTTACGCGCGAAGGAAAACCAATCGACCTGACCGCGAAAGAATACGCTCTGATGGAGTACTTTGGAAGAAATGCCGGAGTTGTACTCAGCCGCACGCAATTATCCGAACATGTGTGGGATATGAATTTCGAACCCACTTCCAACGTGGTTGATGTCTACGTCGGCTATCTGCGGAACAAAATCGATAAGCCTTGGGAAAGTAACTATATTAAGACGATGCGGGGTCACGGATATATGCTCGACATCGACAATAGCCCCGCTCAAAGTGCAGTGCAGTAGGTCACGATTGCTGGAACGAATTCCCATTCGCATTCGACTATCTCTAGGCCACGCTGTCTGGATGGCGCTGATATTTGTTGCGATTGGTATTGGTGTGCATCGAGTCGTAGAAGACAGCGTACTTCAATCTCTCGATACGACTCTCTGGACTTCAGCCAAAACAATCCGCGACGCTCAATTAGGCCAGAGAGCTCGCCATTCCCCTTTTCCTGATCCGCTCTATTGGGAATCGATCGTCGATGAATTCTTCGGTGGCCAAAGATACGTTCGGGCTTATGCCCAATTAGTTGACACCTCTGGGATAGTGCGCGCTCGATCAAATACCCATATCAGTCTGCAAGTTACACCTGGAGCTTTATCGCGGGCCGAACACGGTCTCGAAACGTACGAGTCTTTTCCATTGGCCTCAGGCGGAGAATTACGTCAGCTCACCCTGCCTATCATGCGACAGGGTAAATTCACCGGCGAACTGATTCAAGTTGGGTCGTCGATGACGGCCTCTTTAAATACGATAAACAGCGTAAATATGATGCTTTGGGTGACACTTGGCTTGGGGTTAATAATAACCATTATATTTGGATATTTGCTCACCCGGTGGTCATTTAAACCCGTGGCTCGCGTCACCCACGAAGTGAGTCGACTTGGTTTTACGGATAATTTCGAAAGGCGACTCAAGCTACCGGCCGCGGATGATGAATTGCGCGTCCTTGTGGAGACTTTTAATGAGATGTTGGGTCGCATAGAAGATGCTTTCGGGAGGTTGCGCCGATTTGCTGGCGATGTGAGCCATGAGCTGAGAACTCCCATTTCTGTGCTTCGGGGCGAAGCGGAACTAGCCCTCAGACGAGAACGCAGTCCAGCCGAGTATCAGGAGTCCTTAGTGACGATACGAGGCGAAGCAGAACAGATGTCTAGCATAGTTGAGAATCTTTTGCTTTTAGCGCGAGCTCAGGGCCAGGCTATCTCAATAGATTGGGAAGAGGTGGAGCTTCGCCGATTTGTAAGCGACCTGGAAAATATGGTTAAAAAGGACTTCAAAGAACGATCTGTGCAACTCAAAATAAATTTGAATCAACTAGAAGAAAAACAGGTGAGGATGGCATCAGGGTATTTCGTGCTCGCCCTAAAAAACATCTTACTCAATGCATGTAAGCATTCTAGCTCAGGCCAATGCGTCGATTTTGAAGTACGAGAAGAGTCTGGATATGTTTTGTTTACGATAAGGGATTACGGTGAAGGAATCCCAGAATCGGCCTTGCCCTATATTTTCGATATGTTTTATCGAGCCGATACAGCTCGCAATCGCGGGTCGGGTGGAGTCGGTATTGGCCTCAGTCTCGCCAAAGCTTTGGTGGCGCTGCACCATGGAAATATCGAAGTCACTTCTCAATCCGGTCAGGGAGCTGCTTTTACAGTTTACCTTCCCTGCGCAGGAACAATTGATACCTTGAAGTCGGTCGGTTCAGTCCGAAAGACGCTGGACAGATCTAAAAAATTTATTCGGCGTCCCCATCGATTTTTGACGCCTTTGGTGAAATGGTTGAAGCACATATAGTTTCAAGATCTTCTTTCCATGCTCGATCAAGCCCTGTAAGAAATCGAATGATCAATGGATTATATAACTCAGATTGAGAAGAGCCAATTAGAGTGGTTTTCAGCCATTCAATTTCCGAACCCAAAAGTTTCTCTTTGATTTTCTGGTAGCTGAGGTTTTCCAATGGAATGCGTGGGAAATAGCCGCCTTCTTTCGTTTGATCAAGAGATTCCGATTCGGAGGCTAGAACAAAGTCACAGTTCACCAATAGCTGGACAGACTTGCGCGCCGAAGCAAAAGAAACCGAATAGGTCCGAGCAATTTCTCGAAGGGAAGACCCTTTTCCGTGTGAAAGCTGAAAATCAGAATAGATCTTAATTAAGGTGAGTAAGGGTAACATGCTCTGGAAATGACTGCTTTGCAGGTGCGGATGTTGGTCTTCATCTTTTACGCCTTGCAATTCAACTCCTTCCATACTCCTCTTGGTTACAGAGGCCCCAATTAATGTGATCAGCCAAATTATATAGATCCAGAAGAGAAAGATAGGTAACGCTGATAGTGCGCCATAGATAGCTTCGTATTTTGTAAAATGTGAAATATAAAGTGAAAAAAAGCGTACAGCGAGGTTAAACATTACAGCTGCTACTAGTCCTCCTACGGCCGCATCTTTAAGCGGCACATAGCGATTCGGCACTACTTTATAGAGCATAAAAAAGAACATAAAGAGGCTTATCGTATAAATGAAGTCATTTAGAATTCTGAGCGAAAGCGAAGATTCCAGGTAGGCCGCGCCCCATGTCGTACTCGAGACTGCCCCTGCGGCAATTGCAATGCTGAAAGTCCCAAGAGTTAAAAAAGTCCAAAAGTAAATGAACCTAATGTAGAGGGTTCTCGGTTCGGAGATTTCGAAAATTCTATTGAGAGCCAATTCAATTTGCCTAAGCAGAAGGGTCAGTGTCACGACCATCCCTGCAAAACCCGTCATGCCTATCTTTTTAAAATCTGTATTGTTTAGAAAGTCCTCAAGATACTTAATGGCCTGTTCGCCACTTCCTGTCGCTAAATGTTTGAGGATTAATTGTCGACCTTCGACAATAAGGCTCGAATTTTCACCAAACATTGGGATGAAAAGCGACACGAGTGCAAAGACGGCAGCCAGAGACGGAACTAAGGAAAAGAGGGTGACATAAGCCATGGCGTAAGCGTGATTAAAAATATCATGAGTACCCAAGTCTTCTTTGAGGAGAAAAATGAATTGTCCAAAGCGTGATTTTTTACCCAATTGCCATAGATTTTTGGAGTTCATGACTTGTTTCCTTGCAAAATCGGGACCGGTTTCTGCTCTTTAAAGCGCTTTTCTTCTGATAACTGTGTCGTTTGCGGTGCGCCTAAGTCAGGGGCCACTCATGGCTTAAGCTTTCGGGGGCAGCCATCTAAATGAGTCGTCTGATGCATGTGCAATAAAGGCGCATGTTGAGCGGGCACAAGCGTCGAGCCCTCCGCTTTTCTGCTTATAAAATGAGCAAGCTTCTTTAAAATCAAAGAAGATCAAAATGACGGATAAGACTATATTAATCTTCTCCGCCAAAAAGGGAAAAATATATTTTAATTTTTTTAGGGTCTTAAAGAAGCGTGCTGAATCGAAGCCTAGGAGTGTCAACGTAAATTGCTTGGCACAGATGCTGCTAAGGCTTTTGCTCCAGCTGGAGCAATGACGTTTGGAGGCGCGTGTTTCGCTCGTCTGCTGGAGTAGCTTTCAAATTTAAATATTTCAAACCCAGCCTCCAAACGAGTGAAGCCATGTCTGAACAAGTAACGTATCTTTGTGTGGCGTGTGAAATTGCAATTACCAAAGCCAAGTGTCGGTCTCATCGGGAGCTTGCCCAACTCTTAAAACCTCAAATTGATAGCATTTTAGAATTGTCGGGCTCACCAAACGAAGCATTTTATCAGCTCTATCTGCTCTTCAAAGAGCATAGTTCTAAAATGTCGCTTTCTTTCCTGTGTAAACAGCTCAATTTGTCATCAAAAGGTTCACTGAATCTAGCAATGAAGCACAAGCGCGGTGTTTCAAGAGAAACGGCTCAGGGCATCCCGGTAATTTTTCATTTGAATGCGCAGCAGAGAGATCGATGGTTTACTCTATTTACGCAGTACCGAAGTCGATGGCTCGAATACAATCACATCAGCGAAATACCTGTTTCGAGCGTTGTCGAAACTACTCAGTAAGGCGCAAGGCAATTTTTCTCAATGGAGATGGGTTTCAGCATGGCCCCGATTTGTGATCCACAGATCTAAGGCTTTCCTGGTTTTATCCCAAATGAGAGGTTCGGTTCTCTGCTCAAGGAAAAGTCCGAAAAGTGAGTCTAAGGAATCGACTAGCAAATCAGTCATTTTCAAACGAAGAGCAAGATCAACGCGATTTTTTCTACCTTCCGAGGCTTCCACGCCGGTTGGGAGTACTATCGCTTTAGGAGAAAGGTCTTTGGAAGCCAGTAATACCAAAAAGTCTCCGTAAGGATCCAAGTGCAGGCCTAGGCGAAGCTCTTTGACCTGTTTTCCCGTTTGCAGCGCAGATTCTGCCTCAAGGCTCCGGCTGGGTTCGCCCCCTTTCAAGGTGTGTATATGGGCACGGCTGTCCTGAGATTCAAGCACAAGCCGATCTTCAACCCAGATTTTCGCCAAGACCGTCTGCCCTAGTAGGGGTAAGTGCAATTGCAGTGGATTTGCCGGTGATTCGGCTAAATGCCAAAGCCAGAGGAGAAACTCACTGGACAAAAAAGCCTTCGCCTGTGTGATGTCGAGCCAAGGTTTGAAAATTTCAGTTGGATCTAGTTTCTTTTCTACCTTGGCAGCTGGCATGAACTCTCCTAAAACCAGGACTTGTTTAACATCACCGTGGTGGTGTGAGCTCGGACCTCGGTCGAAGCTTAAAATGTTGAAATAAATCAGGACTTCAGCTTCGCAGGGGATTCTACAATGGGAAAGAATAAAAAGCCGCCAAAAACCCTTTCAAAGCCGCGAGATCGAGTACCAAGCATTAAGTTCGAACTCGAGGAAAACGCACATCAGCTTTTATTGGATCATATTGACAGTGTTAAGCCGGCCAAGAAAGATGCCGAAAATGACGAAGTGGTGAAGTCAGCTCGTAAGCGAACAGACAAGCGCAAAGAATGCAGCATCGATCTCCATGGTCTGAGATTGGATGAAGCTGAAGAGCTTTTGCAGCTTCGCATTGAGGCCTGGCTGGCAACCTGTTCGAGTTTGAAGCTTCAGATCATTACGGGTAAGGGTAGACATAGCAAAGGTGGCGAAGGGGTTCTAGCACGTGAAATTCATCGCTTTATTAGACATCGCTACCAGAATCTTATTTTGGATATTGAAGAGTCCCCCAGTGAAGTGCGTCTGTCTGGAGTCCCTATACGCGGACATTTTCATGTGGTGCTTAAGGGAATCGGTTAGATTTTCAAAGGTGAGATTTTATGTCCTCTCAACCTAAACAACCGACTGAGCCGAAAGAAGATCCTTCCAATAAAATCAGCGGTGCATTTGAGATTCAACCGATTCGTCCGGTTCGACCAAGCCAACCTAATCCAACAAATCAAGCTGTCGTTGTCAATGATGTAGACAATGACCCTGGAGAGTTTTCTCGAGAAGAACATTTCAAAGGAATTTATTCAACGCGCGACGGTGTTCGATTCCGCGATAAAGATGTACTACATTCGAAAAGCTCACGCTGGCTGGTAGCGCTTGCTTTAAGCCTCGTCACTTTTCTCGCCTTGAGCGTCGCCGCATACCTGACCCTTCGATTTTCAGAAAAGGCTAATCGATGGGTCCAAAGCAAAATGGTCCTCCTTAAGACGCTTAAAATGCCGGAAGCAATTGCGCCCTACGTTTATAGACCACTCGAACTTTGGGAAAAGAGTCTTGCAGGATTTAATGGGCCAGGTTCTAAAGGCGCGGCTGAAAAAAAGTGGTCCAGTATGAGTTGTCATTTTTTAATTCAAGAAGCGATGACAAGAAAACTGAAAGGTCCATTGGATCCAGAAGGTTCCTATCTCTTGGCATCGTGTCAGCTATTCAAAGACATGCCTCAGATTGCTATTCGTTCAATTAACGAAGAAGACGCCCTCCACAGCAATCAATCATCGGTAGCCATGCAGTGGGAGGACCTACCAGGAAAACTTTTAGCGAGTGAAGTGAAATTTAGACTCCATGCCCTTGAGGTGCAAGCTCCTATTCGATTCCCGTTTTGCATTCAATGGCAGGCCTCTGCCGACTGCTTTTTTCGATTTGTGGTTCAGTCACGACAACCTCTTCGGGTCAAATTGGATGGAGCATATAAAATTCTGGAAAGTGGAATTAGAAATAGAAATGTTCGTTTTGCAGCTTGGTTAAATTGGGCAGCCGGATTAAATGCTATTAAAGTAGGTCAATATGAGCAAGGCGAACTCTATCTTAAAAAGGCTTCTGAAAAATTACGATTGATGAAAGATCCATTCTTGGAACGCGAAGTATTTAGAGTGCGAGTTCAAAATGCTTGGCTGCAAAGCAGCCGGGATCTGATGCAAAAAGTCTGGAAGGGCAGGCCTTCGAAATTGATGAAGGAAGATAGTTTGGCTTTTCTCGATGTCGATCTCATGCATAAAGCAATGATTAAAAGCCCTGGATCCTATGAACCCTTTCAAGCCTTTTTGGATTCGCCTGAAAGCTTTCAACGTTACCGCTTTGATCCCTATCTCATTCAAATGATCGTCGAGCAGGCGATAAATTTTCAAAAACTGCCAGAAGCATCTCGGTATCTCGATCACATCATTGAATCTCAAGAAGATCCTTTGGCTACCCAAGGTGTAGAGTGGCTCGATATCCTTCGGCTGCGTCTCCTGGTTGCCCAAAGCAAAGGTTTGGAAGCACTGCAGTTGATTCAAAGCATGGAAAAGAGGATGCAAAAGTCGCCCCTTCTCACCCACATGAAAGGTTTAGCATTGCTCCATGCATTCACCAGCAAACCCTATCGATTAAAAGCAGCGCAAGAATTTCAGAAGTCAATCAATGCGGGATCTCGCGGACCCAGTTATTTTGCTTTGGTCGTTTCTTTCTTGGAAGCAAACGAATTAGTAAAAGCTGAAGCGACACTGAGTTTTTGGCAAAGAGATGGACTTAGCTCAGCTGATGGACCCTGGGTTGCGCTTGCTCGTAGCCTGATTCGCTATAGAGAAGGGGACCTCGATGCGGCACAAAGGGCGTGGCAGGATATTGCCAATGCGCATCCAGACTTTACAGTCGTCCGCAAGCTCGAACACAATGTCAAAGAGGATCCAAAATATTTAGAAGAGCAATTGTTTACTAGACTTTCTCAGATGTTGCCCATGCAGAGCCCCCTTGGACCACTGGTCGAGGTCAGCCAAAAACCTTGAGATTTCTGATAATTGTCGCTATAAGAGGGCCACTTTAAAATCAAGTGGAGCCTCTTTATGCATCCAACTGAAACTTATCAGCTTTCTATCGAATTTGTCAGTCAGGGCACGGCTGTCGGGCAGGTGAAAGACGATGTTAAAAATTGGTTGCTCGGTATGGGCGAAGAGAGCTTTGTTGAAGGGTATATCGACAATCTTTTTTTAGATTTGGACTATGCCACGAGTTCTCCCGAACAATATGAAGAGCTGGGTGGCGATGTCACCCCCCTTCTCATCTACAAATACGATCGTCAGCATCTTGAAGATCTTCAAATTGCACTTGAAAAGTGTTTTCCACAAAATTTGCACTGCAAGTTGGATAGTATTCAGACTCAAGTTTGGATGGAAGGCTGGAAAGAAAGTTTTAAGCCAATACAAACTGAAAAGTTCTATATTTATCCTCCTTGGCTCTCCGAGAATTTACCTGTCGATCGCTTGCATCTCCTGATAGAGCCTGGTATGGCCTTTGGAACGGGCCAACATGCTACGACAGTGTTATGTTTGGAAGCATTGGAGGAGCTGCCGGCTGCTCGTCAACTGCTAGATGTCGGCACGGGTACGGGAATCTTAGCCATAGCTGCTTCCAAATTTGGTTACAAACATGTAATCGCGACTGATATTGATCCCGACTCCATGATTGCTGCGCGAGCAAACGCGCTTGCTAATAACGTCGACCTTGAGCTTGAACAAGGAACGTTTCCAAGCCAAGCAACTTCATCGGACGTAGTTGTTGCTAATATTATTTACTACGTATTAAAGCAGATCATTGGTGAACTTTCAGCTCAGGTATCTCCAGGAGGCTATTTAATTCTTTCTGGACTTCTGATTGATGAGACTCGTGAGATGTCTCAACTCGCGGAAGCTCATGGACTCGAGCTTGTCGGTGAGAAAAGTCGTGAGGATTGGGCTTCACAAGTCTACCGAAAGGCTTAATCGTGTCACAGCACACCTTCCGTTTTCAGGCCAGGCGCCTAGATCACCTAAAATGGGAACTCGAAGCTGAGGAATGGCATCATCTCTTAAAGGTGGTGCGATTGAACGAAGGAAGCTTTCTCGAACTTGCCGATGGCTGTGGTTGGACAGCTCAAGGAATCCTGAAGAAAAATAGCAAGATTAAAGGCGAGATTGAGCTTGAACAGGAATATTTCTCGCCTCAGCGGCCGCGATTTCAGCAAGTATATTTGGGGATAGGAGCTGTCAAACCTCAGAGCGTCGATGAGTTGATTCCTTCCCTGGTAGAATTGGGAATTGATGGGCTTATTGTTTTTCCATTCGAAGGGATGGCCAAGAGTCGATTGACGGAAAAAGTAAGAGACCGCTGGGAAAGAATCGTTGCCTCTTCAGCAAAGCAGTGCAAGATATCCTGGTGGCCAAAAGTGTTATGGGTAGAGTCTTTCGAAGAATTCTTGATAAGGGCTCATGAGTATCCGCATCGCCTGGTGCTTGATCCCGAGGCCCCCATCCTTCTCTCGGAATGGGAGGCAGTGTCCCCCTCGGGACCGATTTTGGCTACTATTGGAAGTGAAAAAGGCCTGTCTTCGTCGGAATTTTTAGCTTTGACGGAAGCAAAGTTTGTTGGAGTTCGACTGGAAGGTTCCATTCTGCGAGCGGTCACCGCCAGCATTGCTGCAGCGACTTTGTTGAGACACAAAATATTAAATGACCCAGATTGATCAGTCTGCCGTTTTTGCGCCGAATTCTATCAGCAAATCATGCTAGAATATGCTCAAATGATTGAGGGAAAAAAATGAAGACTTTAGGCCGCAGACGAGGCTATCGGTCGTGGTTTGTTGAGCCATATCTGCAAGTTAAACTAGGTGTACTGCTCCTGCTGCTGAATCTTGTTTTTGCTGGTTTAACCCTCGGTGTGTTTGGTTTCTATATCTGGGATATTTACCAGGCTATGTCGACGTACTTTAAGCTCTCCGGAGATCAGGCCACCGAGATCTTGCAAAAATTATCTCTGCCTATTCAAGCTGGACTCGGTCTAATGGTGGCTTTTATTGGGGCTTCGCTCCTCATTACCGTGCGCTATACCCATCGCATCTATGGCCCTCTTGTTTCAATCCACAGGTTTTTGGACGAGCTGCTTCAGGGCGTACCTGTCACTCCACTTATTCTGCGTGAGTCAGATCAATTGCAGGGCTTGGCTGATAAGCTCAATCGTTTGGCAGATGCGGAGCGGAGTCATAGTCGCAGACCTTCTAGCCTAACTCCGATCTATCGATATGTGGATGAGATGTTAGCAGGTAAAGCACCTCAGCCCCTGCGTTTACGGGAGTACGATGAGTATCACGAGCTCGCGCAAAGATTGAACGAGTTGGGAGATGTGATGCGCCGAAATAGAGCTGGATAGGCAGATTTTCGTAAGTATCAGGACATTTGAAAAACTTCCTGGCTCTTTGGTTGACAAGGTCCCCTCGCTACCCTATAACACGAGTTCTCAAGTCGTACCGCGGGGTGGAGAAGCTTGGTATCTCGTCGGGCTCATAACCCGAAGGCCGCAGGTTCAAATCCTGCCCCCGCTACCAAATCAAAAAGTTTTGTTATTGATATAGGAAATGCAGTTAGCCTTGATGGGTTAGCTGCATTTTTCTTTTGTCATCTGGAGTTGAAGAGGAAGGCCTGTCAAAGGAGATTCTTCAAGAAATGACCAGGACTGACATGAGAAGTGCTGAATTCTCTAATGCGGGAGCCCAACCAAAAGGTGGAGCTCCCGAGGAGAACCTAAAAAGTACATCAATTAACCTTCGACAAGCGAGAGGCGAGCGCGAGATGATTGAGCAAAACGCGCATGAGGTCTTTTGTGATCGCCTAGGAGCTTGGCTGCGTTGCTAAAGCAATCTTGGCAAAAGCTATGAGGTTCTGATTGGCGATCCTCATAGATCACAGCTTCCTCAACCTCTTCTCGACAAACGTCACAAGCAAAACTAGTCAGTTGGCGATGACCGACTATCTTTTCAATATCGTTTTCGGAAGCGAGAGCTAAGTCAAGTCGTCTCAAGGCCGAGAGTGTTTCAAGATCTCTCTTGGTTTTTTTACGTTCTGTATAGAGCATTTCCCAGCGCTCAGGGGCCGAGAGAATAAAGTCTCTTTTGGTCAAGATATAAAAGCCCATTTTGTATTGCTCCTTGGGTGAGCTCCCTCGCCGATCACCTTGATCCTTGAAGGAGGGGAATCAGACCCGGGCTACCATGGCTAAGACCGCTTTCGGTCTTTAATTATTGCCGACTGCTTTCTGAGTTTGGCGTAAGAATTCAGTCTTTGCAATGCGAGGAAGCACCTATTCAAAATGCCAGATTGTCCCGTAGCCTTGACCTTATACGATCTTATTTTCAGGTTTTTCCAAAAACTTAAGTCAAGTGAACGTGGCAGGATTGGCTTCAAGGAGAAAAGAATACTAGTTAGGAGTGCTTAGTCACTGGGGCGCAAGCTGCACTTCCTGCAGAAGCAACGATAATTGACACTATGGCGAGCCATTGTCGGGTCAAAAGATGTTCGTTTAAACGGACTTGACCTATCAATGCAGCCAAGGCTGGTTCCAGACTCATCATAATACCAAATGCTTGAGTGGGAAGTCGGCGCAGGGCGATCATCTCAAGTGAATAGGGAAGAGCACTCGAAAAAATTGCTACGGCAAGGGCTAGGAGCCAAAGATGTCCTGCTAGAAGGCCAGTGAGTGGCGCAGAAATTCCGACTGGAATGACCACAAGAGCTGCCGTGGTCATGCCCAGAGCGGTGACGGCACCGCCTTCGTCTTTTCCGCCTGAGATCTTTCCGAAGACGATATAGAGTGCCCAGCAGACCCCAGCTCCGAGAGCGAAGAATATTCCGATCGGATCTAAGGCAGCCTCTGGCATATCACCGGGATAGAGAAGCATAAGCCCGGCAGTTGCAAGAATCACCCAAAGGCTATCAATGGCGCGCCGTGATAAAATGAGAGATAGAGTCAAAGGGCCAGTAAACTCCAATGCCACAGCAATTCCGAGTGGAATACGGGCAAGTGCAGAATAGAACAACAGATTCATGATCCCGAGTGCGCTCCCATAAAGAGCGAAAAAGACAAGAGTTCGACCAGAGAAATTAAAACGCCATGGTCTCCAGATAACGAGGAGAATC
>CANJJY010000059.1 GCA_947474445.1 Oligoflexaceae bacterium | reverse complement strand
TCTGCTCGCACATCATCCATTGCCCTTCGGTCAGCAACCCCTGCTTTCAAGCCATACTTTCGACGGTTGCAGTTCAGTTCCTAGCCTATTACATTGCGGTCAAGCGTGGGACGGACGTCGATCAGCCCCGCAACCTAGCCAAGTCGGTTACGGTGGAATAGACGAAAGGTAGGTTGAGCGAAGGTGAGTGAACTCTTGCTGAACTTGAATTCAGTCCAAAAGGCGGCCGTGCTGCATCGCGAAGGTCCGCTCGTCATCTTCGCAGGAGCCGGCAGCGGCAAGACTCGCATCATTACGACGCGCATCGCCTACTTGATAAATCATGGCGTATTGCCATGGGAAATATTGGCTGTGACCTTCACCAACAAAGCTGCTGAAGAAATGCGCAGTCGTGCCGAAGCTCTCGTCCCCGAGGCGAAGCGCTCCTTGATCACCACCTTCCACTCAGCCTGCGCGCGCTGGCTGCGGGAATTTGCCAGCGAACTTGGCTTCGATAATCATTTTTCGATCTACGACGATCAAGATTCAAGTCGCGCCCTGAAGCAGGTCTTGAAAGAACTTCATCCTAAAGGTGATTTGCCGACCCTCGTTGCAGAAATGCGGGGCTTTCTCAGTTACATTAAAACAGCTGGAATTTTCCCCCATGAAGCAGAGCAGTTTGCTCTGGATTATCCCCAGATGGTACCGACGGGAGGTGTGACCGTATACCGCCTGTACCAAGAATATCTGGCGCAATGCAATGCGATGGATTTTGGTGATCTTTTACTGAATCTGCTCCTCCTGCTGAGGCAGAATCAGCGGGTACGGGAGATTCTCAGTCAGCGCTACCAATACATTATGGTCGATGAATTCCAGGATACCAACCGGACCCAGTTTGAAATTATTCATCATCTAGCCAATCGCCACAGAAACCTTGTGGTCGTCGGCGATGATGATCAGTCTATCTACAGCTGGCGGGGCGCGACCCCATCGAACATTATCGATTTTGACCAGACCTATCCTGACGCGAAGCGCATTGCGCTCGAGCAGAACTACCGCTGCACGGGCAATATCGTCGGCGCCGCGAGTAAGCTGGTGGCTTACAACACCAAACGAGCACCAAAAACGCTGTTTACCGAGGCGGCTGCTGGTGACGCAATAGAAGTGCATCTCGAGGTCGATGGCGAAATGGAAGCTTACTGGATCGCCGAGCGCATTCAAAGCGAGAGACGGACCTTTGGTTTCGACGATATTGCAATTTTCTATCGCACGAACAGTCAATCCCGTTCGCTCGAAGAAGCCTTGCGTCGCTTTAAAATCCCTTACACGATCTACGGCTCACTCGAATTCTATGAGCGGCTTGAAATTAAGGACATGGTCGCTTATCTCAGACTGATTGCCA
The DNA here is from genome assembly GCA_947474445.1 of Oligoflexaceae bacterium. Lineage (GTDB taxonomy): Bacteria > Bdellovibrionota_B > Oligoflexia > Oligoflexales > Oligoflexaceae > Oligoflexus. Next base: position 13,233 of record CANJJY010000059.1, on the reverse strand, counting down.
ATGAAAGTGATGAGATCAGCTTTCTTCGCGTCATCAATGTTCCGACCCGAGGTCTTGGCGATAAGGCCATCGAACAAGTCCAGCAGTTCGCTCGCCAGCAGGGGATCGGCCTTATGGAAGCTGTGCGCCGCCTCGTTCAGGCTGGAACGCCCAAGATTGGCCCCAAGCTCAAGTACTTTCACGATCTTCTAGCAGCTCTCAAGGACGATATCCGCAGTAGCCCTCTCCAAGAAGCCGTAAAAATCCTTCTAGAAGCGCTCGAATATCCGGACTACCTGAAGAAAAAATTCCCGGATCAATACACCGATAAAATCGACAACATTCAAGAGCTCGCAGCCGGCATGAGTGAATATGCCAAAAGAAATCCCGAAGCCCATCTCGAGGATTGGCTGCAAGCCGTCTCGCTCGTCCGCGAAGACACCGAAACGGCAAGCATTGGCGGCGTTTCATTGATGACACTGCATATGGCGAAGGGTCTCGAATTTAGGCGCGTATACATCGCTGGTTTGGAAGACGGTCTTTTGCCTCACAAGAACAGCATGGATGATCCGAGCAGCTTAGAAGAAGAGCGACGTCTCCTCTACGTCGGCATCACGCGCGCCAAAGAAAAACTATCTTTGACCTGTGCTCGACGTCGACGCACGTACAATACGGAAATGGTTAATCCGCCTTCCCGCTTTTTGCGTGAAGTGCCTCAGGAATTTATTGAATTCACGCTAAAAGCCAAAGAACTTTTTGAACCCCAGGCCCCATCTTCGCTGCACGCTCGATATGTCTACGAAGACGATGAAGAAGCCACCCTAGAGGCTGGAGCCAAGGTCTATCATCCCACCTACGGACCGGGGATTATCGAGGGCTTCGATGACCACTTTGGTCAACGCAAGGCCATCGTTCGCTTCAGAGATTTTGGGTACCGCAAAATCCGCCCGAGTCAGTTGCACGCCGGCAGTAGCAGTGGCCGCAGTCCCTAGCATAGACCGCGGTCGACACCTCCATTTCCACCCTCAAAGCCATTCATGATACAATGGACCTGGTCGCCACGGATGCGGCAGTGAGGGATGCTGATGGGCGTTAGGTTCATATACGCGCTGACAATTTTGGTGCTTTTAGTCGGAACCCTAAGAGGCGAAGGGACCATTCTTGATTTCTTTAAGCTCAGAAAAAGCTTAGGACTGCTCGACTCGACCGTTGAACGGCTGCAGGCGAGCAACCAAGACATCAGCGAAGAAATTCGTAAGATTCGAAGTTCTCCCGACTATGCACGCAAGGTCCTCCGTGACAAATATCATGTCAAAGATCCAGATGAGAAAATAATTTTTTTCGCCGATTAACAGCCAACTTTCGAGCGAGACGTGGATTGGCCTCTCTGTAAAGGAGCGATAGATGCGTAGGTTGATGGCAGGACTGCTCATGGTTCTTGGACTGAGTGGGTGTGGTGACACGAATTTTAATGAGATGTTGCTCGTCAGCGAAGGTCAAAAAAAGGCGAGTGATCAGCTTCTTCTCGAGGCTCGTTATTCCTACGACAAAGGAAATTTAGGGAAGGCCATGTCCCTTGTGGATCAAGCCGATCGTATCAACCCTTACAATGAAGATACGCTCGTTCTGAAAGCTTACATCTACCTCAGTCAAGCCGGACTTGACGCCTTTTCGATTTCAAAGAATTTGATCGCCCAATCGGAAAAGAAATCCGAGACTACCTCGTCAAGCGATAAGACTTCGGAAAGTTTTAGCGCATTGGGCACACTGATGAACCTGACCAGCGACGACCTGAGCAAGATGGGAACTCCTACACCCGTGGCTTCGGCGAATAACATCGTGCTCTATTATCCTTTCCCGGCTGCTGAAGCTCGGGCCGGTGGCAGCGCCACCATCACGAGCCTCAACCAAGCGATCGCTACTCTTTGCCCTCTGATCTCCGACGCAGCAAAGTCGAGCGACGATGAACGCCACGTGTGTGACGAAGGCCCTTACCCCATCCAGCGCACGGCTAAATCTAACTTTGCCTGGGCTCTCGCTCATCTCGGTGAAGCCATCGCATTCTATACAGTTGTCCTCTACGACGATGGTAACTTGGTACCAAATATCCAAGACGTCGCGTCTGGAATCGATCGCAATGATATTTCCAAACTTGTGGCTCGGGTTACAACCTTGCAAGCTGCCGTCAACAGTATTTTTCCGACTGGTACCGATGCTAACAAATCGATGTTGAACGCACTCTTTGACGACCTCGATACGACGAACAGGGGGTTTTCCGCCATCGCTGGCATCCCAGCCTCGGTGACCAAAAGCGTCAGCGATACGATCGAAAACCTCCGAGCGCAGATTTCTAAAATTGGTGGCTCTTTGGATGATGCTTCAGCGCAGAATGAAGCTTTGCGCAATAGTTTAACGAAAGGTCTATCGACCGATCTCAAATCGAAGATCGAAGCATCGACGAGCTTATCGAATGATGACAAGATAAAGGCCTGTTGCGCTTATCGCGCGATTAACACACAAGCGGCGAACCCTACAAATTGCGCGTCGATTGCCGACTCGCAGTGTACGCAATTGTAAGGACCAAGAGAGAGTCGAATTCAAAATTTAAATACGAAAAAAGCCGGGTCTTGAACCCGGCATTCTTTCTTGGAGCGAAGCCCTTGAGGGGAAAAACGAAATTTCTTTGTTCGTTTTCTGACGATTCATATCATCGCTGCTAGACCTGACAGAAAAACTGTCAACGACCGGCCTCGACTATAGTTCGTCTTCGTCGCCTACACCGCGCCCACTCTTTTTCATGCGTTCCAGTTGCTCTTTGTACTTCACGCTATGACGGCACCAAGGCCTCACTTCCAGACGCCGCTTGGGAATGGGTTCACCCGTCCCTTCGCAGTAGCCGTATTCACCCGTACGGATTTTTTCCAGAGCATGCTCGATCTCACCGAGCAACTTCCGATCGCGATCAAGAAGTTTAAACGTGAGATTTTGCTCAGTGGTCGCGGACGCAAGGTCCACCTCATCGAGCATCTCGTTCTTATCGAGCTCAATATTACCGGCTTTTACGAGCTGCTGCGATTTCTGCAGCAGTTTATCTCTTTCTTCCAAAAGCAAAGCTCGAAAGCGTTCAAGCTCATCTCTTGTCAGGAACTCGTGAGTATCGAGGGGATCGTGACTGGCCATTCACATCGTTCCTTTATGGCAGTTCAAGCGAAAACATTTCCCACCGCGGAGCCAAATCGCAATAACAAATACTAAATTCTTTGATCTAGAAATTCAAGCCATTAGCAGAGATGGGGCGCTTCTGGGAAGAGTGAGCCCTGCGCATTCTGCTGCAGGTACCCTTTCAACTCATCAAGAATCGCCAAAGCCTGCATGGGCGTGGTTTTTAGCACATTCACTCGCTCAAGTCGCTCCACAATACTATGTATCGACGAGGGGAGTTCTCCTTTTCGCAGGGGTGCGCTCTCTTCAAAACCCAGCTCAAGAGGTGCCATCTGCGCAGACACCGCCGCACTTCGCCGCGTCTTTACCTTAGACTCTGCCAAGACGAAAGTCTCTGGTTGAATCAGGTAGCGCTTCGCTTTTTCAATGATGCCGGGTGGTATGCCAGCAAGTTTGGCAACCTCAACACCAAATGAACTCCCACTCGCGCCTTCGATCAATCGATGCGTAAACCGGATGCCTTGTTTTTCCTCCAGAACTTCAACCTGCGCAATCGCCACACTCGGCAGATGCGCTGAATAAGGAATCAGTTCGTGGTAGTGCGTGGCGAACAAGGTATAGGAGCGTAAATTTTCACTGATATATTCGAGGATCGCGGCGGCTATGGCGAGGCCATCCTGCGTCGAAGTCCCTCGGCCCACCTCATCGAGGATCACCAAACTGTGTTCACTTGCCTGTCGCAAAATACTGGCCGCTTCCGCCATTTCCACCATAAAGGTTGATTGACCGCGCGACAAATCATCAGCAGCGCCGACCCGCGTGAAAACGCGATCGAAGAGAGGCAGCCTAGCAAGAGTAGCCGGGACAAAGCTCCCGATCTGGTGCAGAATCGCAGCCAACGCAGTTTGGCGCATAACGGTCGATTTTCCCGCCATGTTCGGACCGCTGATGAGCATTTGTTTTTTATCGCGGGTGAGGCGCACATCATTTGGCATGAAGGCATGCTGACCCACAAATCGCTCAACGACGGGATGTCGACAGGCTTGCAGGGTGAGGTCTCCCTTCCTGGAAAGCTCAGGACGGACATAATGAGACTGTCGCGCCTTACTCGCAAAACTTTGCAACACATCGAGCAAAGCCAAGGCTGCCGCCAATTCGCGGAGAGGAGCCTGCGCCGCCGCTAGCTGTTCCAGGAGCGCGGCAAAGAGCTCTGCTTCACGGGAGATCGCATCTTCGCTGGCGGTGGCAAGAGACTCCGACAGTTCTTCCAGTTCCATCGTCGCGAAGCGCTCATTGTTGACCATCGTCTGACGTCGAATAAAATGCGAAGGGACTTTGCTCAGGTTGGATTTAGTGACCTCAATCAACAGGCCATAGGTTTTATGCTCTTTGATTTTCAAACTGTTGATGCCCGTCTCAACCCGCAGCTTCTGCTCATAGGCATCAATCTGCGAGGCTCCTTCACGGGCCAATAGAGTGAGACTATCAAATTGAGCATCCCAACCCGGCTTGAAAACGGCCAAACTTCCGAGCAAAGCCAATTCTTCGCTCAATTGCGATTGCAGCAAATCCAGGGGCTGCTTTGCCGCATCTAAACTCAAGTTAATCGTTTGAAGAAGAGGTGAGCTTACAGGCCACGCCTGAAACATCTGACGAATTTCAAGACTGGCTTGGAGGCAGCGCCTGATCTGCAAAAGATCGCCTGGCTGCGCCTTTCGAGCGATAACCCGCGTCATGAGCCTATCGACATCGACACAGACTTTGAGCTGTGACTGCACAGCAGCTAGCGCCTCATGGGGAGCAGCCAGCAAAGAAGCGACCGCATCTTGTCGCAATCGAATGCTCTCCTCACGAAGAAAAGGCTGGCCCAAATCATGGCGCAGAAGCCGGGCCCCCATGGGAGTTCGCGTTGCATTGATTTCCTTAAAGAGCGATCCATCGACTTCACGCCGTCGGGCCGTTTCAAAAAGTTCCAGATCGCGGCGCACGGTTTCATCGAGCAGCATCCGATCGGGATCGTGCAGGGGTTTGATGACAAGAAATTGGCGTGTACTGGCATGCAAGCTCTTGAGATAAAGGAGAACCGCGGCGACCAATTCGCGGCCACCTGTCACGTCACCGCAGGGCATCGTCGCCAAATCAGATGTCGCAAAATGTTCGACAAGTAGCCGCTGCTGTTCATCTTTGTCGCGTAAAATCGCTTCGGGAAGAATGCCAAAACTCAAGGCTGGCAAACTAGGAAAACCCGTCAGTAAAGATTTGACCTCATCTTGCAGGAATTTTCGCGTCAGGCATTCACGCGGACGGAGACGCTCCATCCAGCTCAATAAATCGCCGCGTTCGATCGCTCCGATCCGAAATTCGCCGGTCGATGTATCGAGAGCTGCCAGTAGGCATGATCCTGAACTTGGAACTTCATGAAAAGCCAGCAGGTGATTCGGCAGATCCGCTTCAAGCCCTTCGAGATCATCGATACAACCGGGGGTCATCACCTGAACGATATCACGCCGTACCAGACCTTTTGCTTCAGCGGGATCTTCCATCTGATCAGCGATAGCCACGCGATAGCCAAGGCGCAAGAGTTTGAGCCAATAGCCGCGCGCACTATGGTGCGGCACACCGCAAAAAGGCAGACGTGTCTTATCACCTTTTTCCCGACTGGTCAGAACGAGATCTAAAACCGGTGCGACTCGTTCAGCATCATCCCCAAAAATCTCGTAGAAATCGCCCATGCGAAAAAACAGGATGGCATCTTCTGCCTTGGCTTTCAGTTCGTAGAACTGCCTGACCATAGGCGTCAATTGTTGGAGGTCTTCAGGGAGATGAGAAGCCATAATGTATCCTGTATGAACCGTCCCCCGCACGGAGTCGGTAAAGAAGCCAAAGCTCGTGCGAAGGAAGTCTTTATTGGTAATAGGATCGCTAGCGCGTGTCAATCTCCTTGCACTTCCATACGCCAGGGGCACCGAGCTTTCTGATTATGAGTCACTTTGAACAGCTATGGCCGAAGCTAAGGTCAGGATTTGCACCTCGAAACCTTGCAATTTCTCGATGAGAGTTCGGAGGGACTCGCCGCTCGTCACAATGTCATCTACGACGAGGAGGCGAAGAGGCCGTTTGACAAGAGACTCCCGCGGCATGCAGGCGGAAGCCAATCGATCGGCCGTCCAAAGGGAATAGCTACTCATCTTGCTTAGGTTCTTTTCTTGTCTGTCTCGCCGAGGACGCAGAGCTTGCTTTGTCCAACGACCTTGCCAGGAAAGAGGCGCCTGAATCAGCGGCAACTGGTGCTGACGGGCGAGAATATGGGCGGTATGGTCAGCCAGATCAAAGCGTCCCCGCAAGCGACTCCAAAAGCTCGAAGGCATCGGCATGACAGCTTCGATTCCTTGCATCCAATCTTGAACGGCGGAATGGTGCCCAGCGATGTGAGCCAGCAGACTGCCACTGCTCCATTGACCTCCGACCTTAAAGTTCAGAATGGCTTGACGGACAGCTCCTCGATATTTCCATAAACTGAGACGAGGATAGGGGAGAGAAGCTGTCGAATCCATTTCGAAACCGTCGAGCTCGCAGCGAGTGAGCGCCCTGTCACAGCCATCACAAATGGCCGGTGCCTTTTGAAATGAAACGAGTTCACCGCACAAAGAACAACTCAGCATACATCCTGCCTCCTTGCCTCGGAGCTTATGAAGTGGATGGCCGGCTGTCGACTGACATGGTGTCTTTTAATAAGTCCGGAGGAGATGTCACGGCGAGAAGAAGGTACTCAGCCGTTCAATCGCCATCGTGATGATAGCTCGTACCACGCATAATGGTACTAACCCGATAGAGCTGTTCCCAGACGAGGAGCCAGGCCATATCACTTGGAAATACAGCAGGTGATAAACTCCAGACCAAATCGGACCCCTGCCGCAGCTCTTCATTCAGACCGTAGGGTCCGCCGATGATGATACTGAGAGTCTTAGCACTTTCCATCATTCGATCTTGCATGTATCGAGCAAACGCGGGAGAGCTGAGAGAGCGCCCCCGTTCATCGAGCGTCACGACAATATGCTGAGGATCTTGCCTCTGTCCTTGGGCATTCCAGCCGATGCGCGCGTAGATGTCCCGGCCCGCTCGTTCTTGATGACTTTGCGCTTTGAGGATGATTTCGTCGATCTTCCAGATAGGTCTGAGACGTTTCGAGTAAACATCGACCAGCTCACTGTAGGCACTGTGAGCTGGTTTGCCGATTTTGATAATCTGCAGTTTCAAGGGCTTTACTCAGGACTCGTAGCTGGTCGTCGACGACGAAGGCCAGAGCCGCTCGAGAGCATAATAATCGCGAATGGTGTCGAGAAAGATATGAACCATGACGTCACCGTAATCCATGAGGATCCAATGTCCAGTTTGCTTTCCTTCAATCGCCATGGGCTTTGGCGCCCGCTTTTCACGCAGGGTATCTTCAATGTGGCTGCAAATGGCCTGCGTTTGCCTTTCGTTTGAACCAGAACAGAGCACTTGCACATCACAAATGCTCGATTGACCCGAGATGTCTTGCGACACGATCCGCGTCGCTTTCTTATCAGAGGCGGCCGCGGCAATCATTTTAACTAGAGTATTAGTATCCATTTAAGCTCCTCGCTCCGTATAGAGTCGGTGGCGTTTTATATAAGTATAGACGTCATTAGCGAGCCAGCCATCCTCGCTAGCTCGCTCAAGATCAGCGCGGATCAATCGGCTCGCTGCGGGCGAAACACTCTGACCAAGGGAGAAAATTCCGGTCTCAAGTCCTTCCCAGCGCCACGATACCGCGTTTACAGCTTCAAGTTTGCGACCAAGTTTTAAAGCTAGCTGGTCGAGCTCATTTTCAAATCCGCCCTGCGCATCTCTCTCGATCACGAGCAGGCTCACCTTTTCAATCAGGCGATCGGGAAGATACCAAGCCGCAAAACTTTCCAACTGATCGCGGCCGAGGACCATAGCCCAGCGTCGGTGGGGATGCCTTTGGTCTAAGGCTTCGACTGTTCGCACCGTGTAATTTGGACGAGATAAACTGGCTTCAATCGGATCGATCAACGCACAATCACCCAGTAGCAGACCGCACATGGCCAGCCGATGTTCAAAGTTCGCTCGCGGTGTTTTGTGCTGACCATAGGCACCGGCGGGAACAGCGGCTGGTAGCACCCGAACTTGAGCTTCGGGGAACAGCTGTATCACTCTTTCAACGACAAGGCGATGCCCTGCGTGGGGAGGATCAAACGTCCCGCCGTAGATGATATCGGTCGGCCGCTGGAGCGAAACTCCCTTAGAGTCCAAGATCAGCGTCTCCTCCAGCAGTCGTCATCCACTGATAGCCACTATCACGCTCTCCACCCCAAGTCGCACCCGAGCTCACTTCGATTTTTTGTTGCTCGTCATGGACAATGGTCCAGAGGCGACGCTTGAGCGGCGCGAGCCCTTGTTGAGCGACGGCGGAAATACGAAATATTTCTAGCCCAAGCGCGCGAAAGGGGCTTTCGATTTTTTCCCAATCAAAATCGTCGGGAGCTATATCGGCTTTCGTCAGCACGACCACGCGACGTTTGGCGGCTAGATTTTCGCTAAATGCTGTCAGCTCGTGTTCGAGCGTGGCATAGGCGTCTTCTGGCGTCAGTTCATCCCAAGAAAAAGGATCGATGACAAAGACGATGACCTTTGTGCGTTCTAGATGCCGCAAAAACTCATGCCCAAGTCCTCGGCCTTCACTGGCGCCTTCGATGAGACCAGGAATATCAGCCGCCACAAAGCTGGCCGTATAGGGATCGATTTCTGGCACCGCAACGACGCCGAGCTGAGGCGTGAGAGTCGTAAAAGGATAATCGGCAATCTTCGGTCGCGCTGCACTGATGCAGCTGAGCAAGGTTGATTTACCGGCATTGGGAAAGCCTGCGAAACCCACATCGGCAATCAGCTTGAGTTCGAGGCGCACATCAAAGGCTACGCTCGCTCCCCCAACAGTATGCTCCTCGGGAGCCTGGTGGGTGGCCGTCACGTACCGCATGTTACCGAGTCCGCGCTTGCCTCCGGCAGCAATACAAAACCTTTGGCCATCTTCAAGAATTTCACAGAGGAGCTGATCACTTTCGCGATCGAACACCATCGTTCCAATCGGAACGGGAATTTCCAAGTCGGCTCCAGCTCGGCCGGTGCAGCCGTTGGATCCACCTTTCGCTCCATCTTCTGCTTTGTAGATGCGCCGGTAGTAAAGACCGCTTAAAGTGTTGAGCTGCGCATGGCCTACAAAAACTACATTGCCACCTGCACCGCCATCGCCGCCGTCAGGTCCCAGCTTAGGCGCAAACTTTGCAGACGCAAAACTTACCATGCCAGGTCCGCCATGACCGGAACATACGCTAATTTCAGTTTGATCGATAAATTTCATAGCGTTTCCCTCGTTGGAGCCTGGCTCGCGAATCAGCGATTCGCGGCGTCTACGCAGACCTCAATAGCACGATAAGGCGAAATGGCAAGATGAAAACGAATTTCGACAGCCCGCTCCCCTCAAAAAAGACCAAAGCAGAAAAGGCTCCCGACACGAGTCACTTTTAAAGCGCTCAGGTCATGGAAGCCTTTTGAACAGGAAGTCTTGAAATCTCAGACGGGAACGACGTTGATTTTGCGGCGTTTCGAATGGGAATTGTATTCTACCTTGCCATCAACGAGAGCAAACAGGGTGTAGTCTTTGCCTGTTCCCACGTTGTTACCTGCGTGAAAGGTACTGCCAACCTGACGAACGATGATGCTACCTGCTGTAACAGTCTCACCGCCATAAACTTTGATTCCGCGATACTGTGGATTCGAATCGCGACCGTTCTTGGTACTACCACCAGCTTTTTTGTGAGCCATGCTCCGTCACTCCTCTGCGCGTCTTGGCTGTCGACTTAGTGTTTGATGCCGCTAATTTCGAGCACCGTGACTGGCTGCTTGTGGCCGCGAGTCCGCTTGTAGTCTTTCCGACGCTTGAATTTGAAAACCAAAACTTTGGGATTGTGAGTTTGTTTTCTCACGACAGCTTCGATGCTCGCACCTTTTACGAAGGGGGCACCAACAACAACTTGGTCGCCACCGACCAACATGATGTCCGAGAATTGAATCTTGTCGCCTTCGACCTTACCATCAAGGAAGTCGACTGTGATCTGATCACCTTGGCTCACGCGATACTGATGGCCGCCAGCTTTAAATACGGCAAACATAAAAAATCTCCTCATCGCAGATCCTTCGAGCGGGGAGATTGCCCGAGAAGGTCTTATGCGTTTTAGCGCCCTATGGCAGAATGGTCTCAAAAGCAAGTTGAGCCAAGAGAGCGTCACATATTCTTAAATCGCCTTTCGACTGTCAATAGTAAATCGTGCAGATCCGCTCGGGAATCGTCGATTGCACCCTTCTTCCTCCCTCCCGTCTGGGCAAAAAAGGCCCGCGCCAGGACTATAATTGCCCAAGCATTCCTGAAAGGTGAGAGCTAAATAGGGGATTAAACAGGGAAGGCACTTTGGCATGAAGAATGCTTAGAGGAGATGCACAGACCTCTGGATGATCTCAACGGCCTATCGGTCGCTAAAAAGGAAACTTGAGCCCGTGACATCTCTCATCAAAAACGACAAGCCGAATTCTCTCAGCTCTTCAGAACTGATGACGAATCCCCTGCTTGCGGGGGATCGTGGAGGCCGTAATGCCCCTCTTGTAGCGCCGACAGACTCGCCAAAAAGGCCAAGTGAATTCCTCGATCATCTCCAGAAATCAAATTCGCCCCCAAATATGCCAATTGAGCGCAACACATCGACACTGCCCAGTCGAACGCTTAAAAAACCCATCGACAGCAACAGTGCCAATATAACCAGCCCCAATATCAAAGCGGCAAACCGGACGGTATCGTCTGAAAAATCGCTCGGAGTTCGCGATCAATCACTTCCGTCTCAGCCTTCTCAAAGAGGAAGTGAAAGTCGCGCTTCAAAAGCCGCACTTGAGTCGCCAGCAGAAGCCGGCAAATTGCGCCCAGTGCCCACTGAAACCCCGGCACGGTCAGCGCTTGACGCCCCATCAGTCTCACGAGAGGTGGGGACCGCAGGTGATTCCAGCAACCCAGTGCGTTCGCGCGTCAGCGCTGGAGCGCCTGCGCAAGCGAGCATCGAAGGAGTTGTCCCTGCACCTCCAGCGGCGGCCGCCAACCCAGGGACAAGCCTTTATCTGCCTCAAGTGACGCCGCCTTCTGAAGCGATCATGAACGAATCCCTGGTAAATCCAGACGCCAACCCAGCTCCTCTTGAGGCCTTGGCCACCCTCCTCGGCATCGAACCGAACGTCCTTAAGGAACAGTTGGCTGCTCTTGCCAACCTTCAGCCGACAGCATTAGCCGGTGCTACCTCAGCTTCTCCGCAAACAGTCGGACCATTCATCGCTCCTTCTCTCGTGACGGCTAGCTCCTTGGCATCGTCCAGTTCGCCCCTGATCGTCAAAAGCTCTCAAAAAGACCCCTTGCAATCTTTGCAGAGCCTCAACTTCATGCTGGGAGGCCAAGATGCACTTTTGGCCGAGGCACCAGCCCTCGCTCTGCTCACCGGACAAGTCGATCAGCTGGTACCAGCTTCGATACCGAGCCTTGTCACACAGAACCCGTTACTTCAAAAAATTCTTGGTAGCGATAATGCGCAGAGTTGGATGCACGAAAGCCTTTCCCTGCGATACGTCTTAAAGGAACTAGGTCTCGGCGCTTCACCCCTCGCTGAGTTAGTCGAGCAGCAAGGTCTCGGTGGAACGTCGACTCAACTCTCTGATGTTCTCCGCGTGCTAGGCTTCGATGCGTCACGCGTTCAAAACGAAGCGACTCTTCTGCAACAGACTGTCCCCGTGGATGGCCTGCAGCCTTACATGCTGCGTGCCGCAAAGCTAAGAGCTCAAAAACCCCATAACGACAATGATATTCTAGCCGGATCGGCGGCCGCGCTAGCTCCGAGTCTGCGAGGGAGTCCGACTGCAGTAGGACCCCAGGGGGAAGCTTCGCAGCGTCCTCTCGAGGCGACACCTCTCGAGGCGACACCTCTCGATCCGGCTGCAAGCCAAGCTCCAGCACTGATGACACAAAGTGGATTTGAAGCCAGCCAGCAGAAGACAGCTCTTCTAAGCGGTGATTCTTTAACGATTCCCCAAGGCGATAGCTCTGCAGCAAACGCCAGCCCGCGGCCCCAGGACCTAGGATCCTTGCCTCAAGATTCTCGATTTGCCCCCTTGCTCGATCGGGGCCTTCCGCCGCCAAACAATTTTCAAGTGCAGCTCACCCCTGATGACCCTTTTGCTGCGATGACAAGGCTCTGGCGCGCGGAAGACATTGAAACGCAGCGTTTTGGAGCGATCAGCAATCAACCGGAAGCTTTCGATCCAATGTCCTTAGCCGTCGTTCCCATGCCGCTCGATGCCAACTCCCTTCAAGATGCTAAACCCATCACGGGTGCACAGGCTGCTAACCCACGTTTCAACCTCTCCGAAATGATGAGCTCACTCGTCATCCAAGACAGCAGTGGCTCACGCGAGGGACGCGAGGGAAGTTCGGATCCTGGAGATGGTCGTTCATTTCAGCAAGGGGACATGAGTTCTAACCCGATGTTTGCGGCGCCGGGCGCGAATTTGAAATCGACGCAAGGCGCCTTTCAACTGCAAGGCCCTACACCTCCCACCCCACCGCCCAGCATTCCGCGCGAAGCGATGCAGCAAGTCTTTGACAAGGCTTCTATGATGATTAAAGACGGAGGAGGTTCAATCCGCATCGATCTCGGCAGCGAAAAATTGGGTTCACTCGACCTCGCACTCGACATTCGCGATCGCACGGTTGAACTGAGAATCGTGGCGTCTTCATCGCATGTTCGCGAACTGCTCTCTCACGAAATTCCCAAATTGCGCGATTCGCTGATGAACCAAAATCTCAATCTCGAAAAAGTTGAGATCGGATTGAGCAGCGGTTCGGGCTGGTCGCAATCGTCGAGCGACGGCCGTTCGGCACGGGGCCAAGCTTTCGAAACGATGAATCAAAGCAGCTATCGAGGACCGGGCGGAAAAACCACTGAAGTCCGTAGTTAT
>CANJJY010000058.1 GCA_947474445.1 Oligoflexaceae bacterium | reverse complement strand
CTTTACAGGCAATAGGGTCGATTGCATGGCCGCTTTGATGTTAAGCCACTTTCTCAACTCCCTGCGGAAGGCTGACGCGAGGCACGGATCGATGCTCGAGAGAGCGGCGGGCGGGATGACTGTCGCAGCCAAGCAAAAAGCGCAAGATTTTGAAAATCTTGCGCCCTCCCTGGTCCCCGCTTCAGCTCAGAGGCGAGATTCCGAACGGCCTTCTTGCAGGAGCTTAGTACTTGGCGACATCTTGATGATGTGGGCCAGCTTTTCCCTGGAAAGGCTTTGCAGGCGGATCGGTTGATCGTTGAAGTCTTCGTGAAATAGCTTCCATTCACCGGCATCGCTGCGTTGCCAGTAGAGCAGTTTGCGACCGAAGGTCTTGTAGCGATTGTCACCGTTGAAGTCCTGATTCATGATCACGACAGCATAGCGATCGTGCGTGAAGACTCGCATCTGACTCATCTTGACCGTCATCTCCTTGTAGGAGCTGAAAACGCGGCGTTTGTAGGCTTGAAAGCTCTTCAAACTTTTGTTCAGATGCTTGAAGTCGTCCGTATAAAAGGAAATATAGCGATCCAGATCACGCTTGGCCCAGGCATCAATCCAACCGAGGGTCAGCTTGCGGACCTGGCTGATGTCTTGCGGTCGATTGACTTCCTTCGCATCACGCGCGATGACGATGACGGATTGCTGGGGTTGGAGCCATTGGGTCAAAGCTTCGATGTCGGCATTGTAAAAGGCGACGCAGCCTTCGGTAATCTTCGCGGCGTCGATGCGGGTATCTTGTTCTACGCCGTGAAGCCAAATTCCGTAACCCGTCTTACCGAGGAAGCGATCGAGAGGATTTGGAAAATCGATAGGAATAGCGAAAGGTCCATATTTTGCTGGCAGTCCGTGCCGAAGGATTTGCTTGGCGAAGTAGATGCCTTCAGGAGTCCGGTTGTCGCCCGCCTTCTGCTTGTCGCCTTCTTCCTTGCCGATGGCGATCCGAAAAGACAGCAAATGCTCGGAGACTTGCTCGTTTTCGGGCCAGGTGAGCAGGTCAGCCTTGAGTTTGGATTTGTCGACCAGCAAAAACACCATCTCTTCCGAGGCAGCTGCCAGGTCTTTGGCCGGTTTGATTTCCTTGAAAGTGGTCGCGAACGCTGTACTCCAGGAGAGAATCCCCACCAGACAAAACCAAAACTTCATGACGCATTCCCTTGCAGCATTTGGTGCTCAGACTCATGACAGCTTACGCGACCAGAGACGCCGCGCACTACGAACAATTTACGAATCAGGAGTTCTGAGCGTGCTTTTCTAATAATTCTAGCACGCCTCGAAAATCTGCGGGTAGAGGCGCTTCAAAAGCCAGCTTCTGGCCGGAAGTAGGATGAACAAAGCCAAGCCGTCTTGCATGCAGGAGAAGGCGCGGCGTGTTCTCGATAGCTTGCCGCAGATCGACAGGAAAATGAGGGGGAAGACGCCGGGTCGATCCGTAGAGGCTGTCGCCCCAAACTGGCAACCCGAGACTTTTTGCATGAACGCGAATCTGATGCGTTCGCCCCGTTTCCAGTCGCATCAAAGCGAGGGTCAGGCGACGCCCGAAGACCTTCCGCCGCGTAAAGAGTGTCTTTGCGTAGCGGTAACCGAGGAGTTCCCGCCCCCGTTCCGAAGTCTCTTCTTGCTTGGCGACATATTCTTCCTGCGTCAGCGAAGCAAAACGAGTCCGAAACCGTGGATCGCGGTAGAGATAACTCTCTACCGTCCGCTCGTCGTCCGCCATCGCTCCATCGAGCAGGGCTACGTATTCCCGGAGATTGGTTTTGTTCTTAAATTGCAAAGCCAGGTGTCGATGGGCTTCGGGAGTCTTGGCCATGACGATGACGCCCGAGGTATCTTTGTCTAAGCGGTGCACGACGCCGGGACGCTCCGGATCACCGGGAAGTTCACTGGCTGCTCGTGCTAAATGGGCCAAGACACCGGCTAAGAGAGTGGGCTGGCCGCGGGTTCCCGCTCCGGGATGCACGACGATACCGGCCTGCTTGTTGATGACGAGAACGGCTTCATCTTCGTAGAGGATATCGAGTGGAATCTCGCTCGCTACGAGCTCATCCTCGGCTGAATCAGCTCCAGCTGGGCCTTTGCCCTCAGGCCAAGTGATTTCGATGCGATCGCCTAGCTCGAGAGCATAGCCGGTCTTCTTCTTTTCGCCGTTGACTGTGATATGTCCGGCTCGAATAAGCGCTTGAACGGCTGATCGGCTCTGGTTTTCGAGCTGATTTGCCAAAAAAGCATCGAGACGGCTTTTCGGTGCGTGATCGATATCAATCACGAGTGGGGTCTGTGTTTCTCGCGCCAATGGTTGTACTTCTCCGCGTAGGCATCTATCAGGAGCCGGCCCTCCAAATCCTGGAGTCCAAGATACTGCAGATAGATCTTCAGAAAACCCCTAACATACACGAGAGAAGGTAGCTTTTGAAAGTCGTTATTCTCCAAGGCTTTGATGTACTCAATCGCAATTTTAGTTCGCTCCTGGACCTCGGATTGAGGGACCCCCATGAGCTCACGTAGTTGAGTCAAAACAACACCATCGAAGGTCTGGGGATTGGCTAAAAGAGTTTCTTCCTGCGCCTTTACCTCAGTCGTGAAAGCGCGAGCTGCAAATTTTTTGATCTTGCTCAGGGTTGAAACGGCCATGCGCGGCGAAGGTTTGCGCTCGGGAGGTTCCTCCGTCCAGGGCCGCGTTGCCTCTGCGTCATTTTGAAAGGGATTCAGTTCGGACCGACCGTTGACTCGCGTTTCGGTCGTAGGGGCGAAAATGTCGAGAGACTTGGCCGATTCGCGCTGCAGTCCAATCAGCTCATCATATTCTTTCCGCAGCATCTCATCATCGAGTATGCGGTAGGCTTCTTCCATCTTTTCCAAGGTCTGACGCGCTTCGTCGTCAGACATCAGCGAGTAAAGCGCCTGGCTGCCGCTGGCATAGGTATTTTTTAGTCGGATATAAGCTTCGCGGATCTGAAGTCGAGTCGCCTGGGTAGAAACATCGAGTAGCTCGTAGTGAGTAGGGCCCTCATGCACCTGAACTCCCAATTTTTGTCGCGCCGCTTTGGTTTCCGATCCCAACTGTTCGATCATCAATTTCTCCGTTGCATACCAAGAATTTTGAGAGAATGCGAAGCGGCGACAGAAAGTCGTTTAGCAATCATACTATGAGGAAAATCGGAAACAAGCAAACGCCGATTTTTGAGAGATTTCAACACGGCTTCGTCATAGTTTAAATAGCCAACGTACTTAGTGGGCAAGCCGAAATACTTTTGACAGATATGCTCCATAGAAGAGCCCAGGTCGATATCCGATTGGTCACGGGTCTGATTGATCACGATACCCATGCAGCGTCCTTGGATGGCCTTGAGCAGCTCGTGGATAAAATGCGGATAGCTCAACTGCAAATGCTTGAAGCTGCTCGCGTAGCCATTGCTGAGGGAGCCCCCGGCCAGCGACACGAGCGCCGCCTTCACGTCCTGGGCAATTTCCTGCTGGCCGAGCCGGCGACCGATGTTGTCGATAAGCTTCCAAAGAGTCATCTTGAAGAAGACATAGGCATTCTCTATGGACGTCGGCTCAGGGAGGCAGGTGACGAGCCCGAGGTGCGCGCAGGTAAAGAAGTCCATCGTATAGCGATGGGTACCAGCCCCTAGATCGAGCAGGACAATATCGACTTTGAACTGCTGCTTGGAGGCAATCAAGGATTGCCAGAGCGGCAAGAGGTAATCAGATGATTGGTCGATCTGATCGCTCCAGGTCTCTTCGCGCCCCCCTGCAATAAAAGCGACGCCCTGCACGGGAGCTGGCAGAATCACATCGCGAAAACTGGCCGTTTTGGTCAAGAGAAATTCGGCGAGGCTCCGCTTCGGCATCGCGATTCCGAAATGGCTATGAAGATTCGAACAGCCGAGGTCGAGGTCGACGACCAGGACCCGATAGCCGAACTGAGCCAGGGTCGCTGCGAGGTTGGCACTGACGATGCTCTTGCCAACTCCACCCTTGCCACCACCGACGGCGATCACCGCAGGCACATGCTTGGAGAGTGGCAAAGCGGTTTCAAAGGGAAGTCCGAGCTTCCACTGGGCAAAGTGTTGAGCCACGAATTGGCTCGTTTCAACTTCTGGTCCCAGGGGGGCTTGCTTCAGACGTGAGCTTAGTTCAAACATGAGCCATCCCAGTGATGTAAGGTCATTGCGTGCGCGATCTCAGTGCGATGCTCGTGAAGTGGATTCGTCTGAACTTCTCACTCCGACAGCAGACCATCTCGCTCCCTGCCTCATTCATTATATTCTGAGCTCTCGTATGCAGACAACTCAAGCGAAACAGAGAGATGCCTCCCTGCGGAGGAGCGCACGTTCAGGAGGTAGCCGTCCCCCTCGCTCTTACCGCACCACTTGATAGAAAACGACCATGACCAAGAGCGCCGGATAAATCGCCAAACGCCAACCGAGCCAAGCGCGCGTCGACAGGCGGAGAGCCGCATAGGCCATAATCAATCCATGTCCGAGAAAAAGCCAGATACACCCGAATGACAGCCGCCCCATGGTCTGTAGGGTGGCCGGATCGTGCAAAGCAGCCAGCATGGGACTTTCCAGAGTTTTGCTTTCTGCTTCTGGATCGGCCTTGGCGTTCAAAAATATTTTTTCCATATGCGGCATGTATCGCAAGAGAAGAGGTTGATCAAAGGCTTGGAAATAAGCAAAAATCAGCGAAAAAATCCAAGCCACCACCGTCGGTTGAAACTTAAAGTACCGATCGTTATTCATCTTCAGACTCACCGAGCCGAGCAAAATGACAAAGACCGATTCGCCGAGCAGCATTTGATCGAATTCACCGCTAAAACCATAGTCGAGGCCGACGCCGAGGATGCTGGTTGCTATCGCCGCATAGACACCTGCCCGAAAACCCTTGAAGGTATCGACCAGAAGATAAATGACGAGGGGAGCAAATTGTAGAGCGAGCATATTTAGATTCATGCTGATCCCAGCCTGGGGTTGGCACCTTTACCAGTCTATCACGGAAGAAACCGACTCACTTAGTCATTTGCCTGTGGCCCCGGAGGAAAGATTGTTCGAGGTGCCGGCTTTCCACTCGCTTTTGCAGGGCACGCAAACTTGAGGGCCAGCCGAAGACATAGTAGGAACCGTGCATGATGATGTTCACGAAATCGGGCAGGGCGAACAGACAAAGCGAGGGCCAGACCCATCCAAAAAAATGATCCATCACATGTCGCTGCGGAATATCACGGAGCACGAAGAGGTAAGCGCAGGGCCAGAAGGCGGCGGTAAAGTGAAGGCTTTGCCTCAAAAGCGAGGGCAGCCCTCCCCGCCCGATGTAAAGCATGGCGAGCAGGAGAGCCACTCCTGCAAAGCAGCCGTAACTGATCCTAAAAGCTTGAATCCAGATGCCGAGACTCGCCTCCACTTGCGCGACAAATGGCTCGCTCAGATACATGACTTCCCCCTGACTGTATGCGGATCGATGCTGAGAGGCCTACGACTCGCTTGGGATGAGCATATAGGAAATATATATCATGATGTTACCTCCAAATCGCCCCCTTGAGCAGAGCGGGCCCCTCGTCGCTCGATCGAGACAGTTTACCCAGCGCGGACTGCTCCCAAGCTTTCACGGGACGGGATCAGCCGTATCGAATCGGGGTACAGGCAAACCTTGCAGTGTCCTTTCCCCTTAAACTGGAAGTAAAGCGCCGATGACTTCGCACCAAGGTTTCCTAAGGACCCTTGGTCAGCAAGTATATGTGAGATCAGCGCGGAGGGGGAATATGGGTTTGGGATCAGAGTACGATCTCATCGTGATCGGGAGCGGTTCTGCCGGAGTACAGGCGGCACTGGAAGCGGCACGACTCAATAAAAAAGTGGGTTTGGTAGAAAAGCATCCGGAGCGAGTCGGAGGGGCTTGGATCCACACGGGCACCATCCCATCCAAGACTTTGCGCGAAGTGCTGGCTGCCATCCGCAGTGTTCACTCGCATCTCGGCGCTCATTGGGTCGATCGTCTGGTCGCCAACCTCTCGAGCACGAAACTGCATATTCGCGCCAAGACCGCGTCGATGGATGAAGAAAAAATCATTTTGCATCAGTTGATCCAGAACCAGGTCGAAATCATTCGCGGCAGCGCCTACATAGAAAGCCCCCACGAAGTCCGTATCAATCCCGTGGACGGCGAAACTTATCTACTGAAGACCGCCTTCATATTAATAGCAACGGGATCAAAGCCGCGGCGTCCGCCGGAAATCCCTTTCGATGGCTGGCGGGTCGTCGATTCCGATGACATTCTGCGCGTTGAATCGATTCCACGTTCGATCTCGATCTACG
Organism: Oligoflexaceae bacterium; assembly: GCA_947474445.1. Classification (GTDB taxonomy): domain Bacteria; phylum Bdellovibrionota_B; class Oligoflexia; order Oligoflexales; family Oligoflexaceae; genus Oligoflexus. The sequence continues at coordinate 8,450 of CANJJY010000058.1, read as the reverse complement.
GTGCCGGCGTCATAGGCTGCGAGTATGCCTGTATTTTTGCAGCATTAGGGGTCAAAACCTACATTGTCGATTCGCGCACGCGCATCATGCAATTCATGGATCAGGAGCTGGGTGAAGAACTCAAAAAATCAATGGAAGAGATGGGCGTCATCTTCGAACTGGGGCACCACCTCCAGCGACTGGAAGTCGAAGGTCCAAGCGTAAAAGCCGTATATGATGGCCTGACGCTCGAAACGGAACTGTTTTTCTTCGCCGCTGGACGCGAATCCTGCACCGATCACCTGGGGCTCGAACGGGTCGGAATCAAGGTCACCGAGCGGAAAGCGATTTCAGTGAACCGCTTTTTTCAGACGACGGTTCCCAACATCTACGCCGCCGGCGATGTCATCGGTCCCCCCGCTCTGGCCAGCACCTCTCTCGAACAAGGGCGCTTGGCCTGCAGCCATGCCTTTGGCAAGACTAACGTCAAATTCCCCGAATTTTATCCGATCGGTGTCTATACCATCCCGGAAATGTCGTCGGTCGGTCATAGCGAGGAAGAACTCAAACAATCGGGTCGACCTTACGTGGTTGGTCGCGCGCGCTACGATCAGATTGCCCGTGGGTATATTCGCGGTGATAGTCACGGCTTGATGAAACTACTGGTTTGCAGTAAAACCCACTGCATTCTCGGTGTTCACATCTTTGGCGCCGATGCCGCTAACCTGATCCATATCGGACAATGCTGCATGATCGCGGGAATGAATATTCATGATTTTGTAAATTCCATTATTTTCAATTTTCCAACCTTGGCTGAGGGATACAAGATCGCGGCGTTCAATGCGATCGCGCAGCTCGACAGCAGTTGTCAGGTTGTGCCCCAATCGACTCCGAATTTGCGGGCTCTCGCGAGCTCTACCGGTTGAGGCGTTTATGCTTTCATCTCTGATCAAAGAAGCGAGTCGCGTCGTCATTGGCAAAGAAGGCCAATTCAAATTGGCCTTAGCCTGCATGATGGCAGGCGGTCATCTCCTTCTCGAAGACGAGCCAGGCATGGGCAAGACGACTTTTGCCAAGACACTGGCGCGTTTGCTCAATCTACGTTTCAGCCGCATTCAATTCACCTCCGATATGCTGCCCTCCGATATCATCGGTGTGTCTATCTTCGAACGGGATCGCCAGCAGTTTCACTTTCAACCGGGCCCCCTCTTCAGCCAACTCGTTCTCGGTGATGAGCTCAATCGGGCCTCACCGAAGACTCAGAGTGCTTTTCTCCAGGCTATGGAAGAACAGGCTGTCAGCGTTGATGGCAACACTCATCTTCTGGAAAAGCCCTTTTTTGTGATCGCCACGCAGAACCCAAGACGCAGCATCGGAACGTTTCCCCTCCCCGAATCGCAGCTCGACCGTTTTTTAATGAAACTCGAGCTCGGCTACCCGAGTCGGGAAGCAGAAATCAGTATTTTAAACAGCGGCGATCCCGCATCGGCCCTGTTTGATTTGAGTCCACTGCTCGATTCAACGGAGATCTTGATTCGCCAGCAGGAGATTCGTGCCTTGCACGTCTCCGAGCGGATCATCAATTACATCGTCGACATCGCGCGCGAGAGCCGCCGTTTGCCTTTTGGAATTTCTCCCCGCGCTTCTCTTGGCCTCTTACACGCTGCACAAGCTTACGCATGGCTAGAAAAAAGGGCCTTTGTCAGTCCTGAAGATGTCCAGGCGATTGCCAGCGCCGTGATGAGTCACCGCCTGGTCAGCGGCGATGAACTACGTCCTCAGATTGGTCATGAACGCGCTCAAGCCATTTTGCAAGCAGTAGCGGTTCCTTAAACACTATGAAGATTCAGGTAGCCACCAAGCTATCCAAACCTTACATCATCCCCACCCTCTACGGCATCGCGTACTTTTTCCTTATTCTGAATATATTTGCCCTCGGCTACTACCGTCACAGTTCCCCCTTTCATACGGTCGGCCTCACTCTCAGTATTCTCGGCCTCGTCGCCATGATTCAATCCAACAACAGCATGCGTGGCATCACGTGCAAAGTTCAATCGATCGATTTCGGCGAGGAAGGGGGAAGCTGTCCACTCGTTGTCAGCCTCTTCAGCGCGACGCGCGAGGGCCATTTCAATCTCCAGCTTGATCTCGAAAAGATTTGGTCCAAGGACGAGCCCGCTAGGCTGAGCTTTTTGAAAGGACAGCAATCCCTAGGACTGAGCGTGCGCTGCGGTCCTCGCGGCATCTTCTATCTCCGCAGTATCAAGATATCGAGTCGAGGCCTCTTCGGGCTGTTCTATGTATGGACATGGTTGCCCCTCCCCGTGGAGCTGGTCGTCTATCCGAAGCCAGTGGGAAATCTTCCCCTTCCCCTGGCGATGGACGGCGAACTCGGACAGAAGGCAGCGGGCGAAGATTTCGCAGGACACCGTCCCTACCAAGCGGGAAGTCCATTACGTCACGTCGATTGGAAGGCCTTTGCCCGAGGCCAAAAACTCTTGATGAAGGATTTTCAAGGTCAGGAAATGGGCGGGGTCAAACTTGATCTGGATCTTCTCCACAAAGAAAGCATCGACGTGCAGATGCGTCAGCTATCCGCTTGGATCTTTCTCTGCGCCGAACAGAATCGCCCCTTCAGCCTTCAATTAGGATCCTACGAATTGCCGAGCGGACGCGGAGTGGAACACATGCGATCTGCACTACGGGCTCTAGCCGAGTGGGAGAACCCTGCATGAAGGAACTCCTCCCGACCGCTATCGCCATCTATTTTGCTCACTTGATTCTCCTGTTCGATATTCTTCCCACTTGGCTTATTCTCGGCGCTGCCCTCGCTGCGCTTTGGAAGGCTATTCGGCTGCGAACAGGCTCCCCTGATATCCCTCGGGTGTTAATCGCCTTGATTGGTCTCATGACCTTTAGCTTTGCCCTGCTTGAAACGCCTCAGTTCTGGCATAAGGATACCGCGACGATTTTAGTGACCATCGTCTGTCTGATGTTCATGCTCGATCGCTCGAGTTACAGGCAGATCATGCTGGTACACGCGAGTTTCTTTGCCATGCTAGTTGCCATTCTGGTCGCCAAGGGACCTCCTCTGCCGCTTTTCATTTACTTTCTTTTAACTTCCATGATTTTTTTCAGTCTCATGCTGCATCATCTGCCCCTCGAAGCTCGTCGCTCCATTTGGACGATCAGCCGCAATATTCTGCTGACGGCTCTGCCGGTGTCGGCGATCCTCTTGCCTCTCTACTACTTTTTTCCCGACATCAAACCCAACCCCATCGACTTTGCCGTGACTGGATTGTCGGATACCTTGGAACCTGGTCGCGTCGCAGCCCTCGCTCAATCAGATCGGCTCGCTTTTCGGGTCCGTTTTGAACCTGCAACCCAGGCGCTTCTCGATTCGCAGATGTATTGGCGAGCCTCTGTACTAGAAGAAAGCACCGGCATGAGTTGGCACAAAGGGTCTGATCTGCACGACGAACCTGTGCGTCCCGAGCGAAAAGAAGCGCCTCTCACCTATGAGATGATGCTCGAACCGCGTCTCGGCAATACTCTGCCCCTGCTCGAACACACTCTTTATCTGATGCCTAAGCGGAAATCCGAAATCGGAATCTATGGTAACAGTCAGCAGCGAGTCTATCGGAGCCTCTGGCCGCTACTGGAAATTGGCGCGATGATGGTTCCCTCTTTTATCCCGCGAAGCCCCCCACACATTCCCCATCCTAAAATCGAAACATCCCATCGCGTTCGTTCCTGGGTCGAAGAGTTGAAGCGTGCGCCCGTGCCCGAGCGTATCGCGCGGCTGCTCGATCACTTTCGCGGCTACACGTATAGTCTCCAACCGGGAACACTCAATCCGAGCGATCCGCTCGATGACTTTCTTTTTGCGTCGCAGGAAGGCTACTGCGAACATTTCGCAGCGGCCTTTGCTAGTCTTTTACAGATGAGCGGCACTCCAGCGCGCGTCGTAACAGGCTTTCAAGGAGGCACCGCTCTCGGCAAAGGCGGTTTTTGGCAGGTCTTAGACCGCGATGCACATGCTTGGACGGAAATTTGGGTCGACGATCGATGGCAGCGCATCGATCCGACGTCAGTTGTGCCAGGACATCGGAAGCCCCCTAGTGAACGCGGCAGCGTTGCGCTTTTGCCGAGTGCTTGGATCGATTACTGGGCAAGAACCCTAGGCGCGAGTCTGCGCGATCTGACCCAAGACATCGAAGTCATCTGGCTGCTCGTCTTTGTTTTTGCTGGCATCCTGCTCGCGGCTCAGTGCTATCGTTACTTAGGCCGCTTGCGTGGATCTGGAGTCTGGTCTCGAGAATTGGTGCAGCTCTTGACCTTAGCCCGGCAAAGGGGAATTGAGCGACAGACGGGCGAAACGATGGGGCACTTCTTCAAAAGGCTCGGGGAAAATATACCCGATGAAGCCCTTCGTTTGGACGAGCTGAGTCGGCTGTACAATGAAACCCACTACGGACCATCGCGGAGCAGTGAGCTGGATAAGCGGCTGCGGGTCAGCCTTAAAGAAACCTACAAAAATCTACGCCGCTATAATTAGGGCTGATGTCCGTCCGGCGCCTTTGGCGTTTGATCCCCAGGTATCGTCTGCTCGGTCGACTGTGAAGGTTGCCCGAGAGAGTGCCCCTGACCATCTTTTCGCAGCTGGTAGCGGCCGAGAGCCGACAGAAAAATCAAGACCATTCCAAATGTCGCTCCGATGACGAACAGAATCAAATATCGTCTGGCCAAGGATGACATGGGCGGGATCGGTTGTTCATTCTCAATCTTCCTCACGATCGGTCTCCTTAGCTTTGAGAAGCAATTGATAGAGTTCGCCGCGCGACAAACCTCTATCCTTGAAAAGTTGCAGAAGATCTTTCAAGCTTGATCCCTGCTGAAATAAGTCGCTGGCTTCGCGACCCAGCTGGCTCCGCAGGTCTTCGACACTCTGCGCGGTGCCTTCGGGCGGTTCGCCGATGCGGAGCATGATGCTGGCTTCGCCTTTTAAAAACTCATGATCGTGACACCACATCTGGGCGCCTTTGATATCAGTACTGATGATTTCTTCGTGCAGCTTTGTCAATTCACGTCCGATCACCAACTCTGCGTAGGGATAGAACTCTTCGATAGCTGCTAAGGTTTGTTTGAGTCGCCTGGGGGCTTCGTAGAAGACGATAGACGCTTCGAGCTGCGCCCAACTCTTGATTTCCTTGACCAGGGCACTGCGTTTATTCGGCAAGAACCCTATGAAAAGCACGCGGTCACTCGGTAGTCCCGACGCAGATACCAGCGCAGTCAGGGCGCTCGCCCCAGGAATCGGATGAACCTTGATCCCCGCTCGCCTGGCTTCGCGAATGAGTCGGTATCCAGGATCGGAAATGCATGGAGTTCCTGCATCGGAGATGAGGGCTAAGGAGAGGACCTCAGCTTGCAGCCGGGCGATCAGCTGGACCGACTTTTCTTTTTCTACTTGATCGTAATAGCTGATGATTTCCGCTTTTTCGCGGCCGATTTGCTGAAGCAAAAGTCGCGCTCGACGGGTATCTTCCGCGGCGATCAAATCGACATTTTTGAGGATGCGCACGGCTCTCAAAGAGATATCGTCGAGATTACCGATAGGCGTCGCCACCACGTAAATCACGCTCTCTTTGGTATCCTCGGTCGAGCGACTCATGAAAAATCCTTTGTTCCAGCAAAAACCTGACGTCAAAAGCACCTAGAATTGACGTCAGCAGCCCCCTGGGGTCAAGCCTTTTTCACAGCTTATCTCCTAATTTGCCATAGTTCACCTCCCTCCCTGCGAACCGTCCCTTCCCCCTCTTGTCCTTGACTAGGGCGGGGTGCTAGGCTAACTGGGTAATAAATCCCAGCTTTCCTCGTTTGCATCGGCTCGGGCTTCAAGGATAGACTTCAATGACTCAAGGAGGACACCCAGTATGGATCTCTTGAACGGATGGATAGACGCTGCCAAGCAGTTGGCTCAGAACGCCATTAAGGACAGGGTGGATGCGGCCTCTTTGGGTTCGGGTCAACTCCTTCTCAGTATCTTGGCCGATACCTTTCACTCCCTCTCCGAGGAGAAACGCCAGCAACTTTTGCAGGCTCTACAGTCGGCTCTCACCCGGTACCGGAGCGATCAAACCGCCAAAGATGAGCTCGTGCGGGAATTGACTCAGAATCCCTTGATTCGTGATTTGGCGGGAAGCGTGACGGAACGTCTACTCAAGGCGCTTTTGAACAAGGTCAAACCGGGAGGAACTTGAGTTCAAAAATCCTTCTCTTGGGTTTTGAAGAGCATCTCTTTTGGGCGAGACCGATGCGATGATCTGCATCCAGCACGCGAGGTAGATTCTGAGACAGAAAAAGCCTAAAGATATGTTCTCATCGTCCCTGTGGCCATCACCGTGGAACCCGAGTAATACGTGGACCTATCACAAGGATCAGGACTGCGCTGTCTTTGCCGACGCTGACAGTTACTTCAAAGCCTTTATCGACGCCGCTGAGCAGGCTCGCTCCCACCTCTTTATCTTGGGCTGGGATATGCATCTGGCGACCGACCTCGCTCCGGAACGTCTTGCTCCTCGTACGCCTCAGTATTGGCATCTCGGCGCCTTTCTCCATCGCCTTCTGGAGAATTGTCCGAGTCTTCAGATCTATATTCTCGGCTGGGATTTCTCACCGGTCTTCTTGCTCGAACGAGAAAAGCTGCAAAGCTTGCGAATGGCGTGGCAGAGTCATCCGCGTATGCATTTCTCCCTCGATGCGCATCATCCTCTCAGCGCTTCGCACCATCAAAAGATAGTTGTCGTCGATGATCAATTGGCTTTTGTCGGCGGTCTTGATCTGACCATTCGCCGATGGGACACCCACCACCATCTCGCCGAGCATCCGCTGCGTCGCGATCCCGATGGCGAATTCTATCCACCTTTTCACGACATGCAACTCGGCATCGTCGGTCCCTCGGCTCATGATCTGGCTCAGCTCTTTCGGGGACGTTGGCTTCGGGCGACCGGCACCCGCGTTCAACTGCGTGCGCCTGCCTTTCTGCAACGACCCCGTTTGCTGTCCGAAGCTGCCGTCGCGCATTTTCCAGCGGCTCCCTTGGCTCTTTCGCGAACCTTTCCGCAGTTCCGCGATTATCCCGAGGTCGACGAGATTGCACATTTCTATAGCGAGATCATGCCCTTAGCGAAGCGCTGGATCTACATCGAAAATCAATATCTCACCTCGCAGCAGATCGTCGCAACACTGGCCGCCATCGGCCAGCAGGACGAAGGCCCCGAGGTGATCATCGTCTTGCCTAAGAAATCCGGGGGCTGGCTCGAAAAAAAGACCATGGGTCTGCTGCAAACAGCGGCCCTGCAAAAACTATTGGCCAGCGATAAGCACAAGCGCCTGCACATCTATTTTCCCTTTGATCGCATCATTGAGAAGCACAATAAATATGTCACCGTCCACAGTAAGCTCCTCGTGATCGACGACCTCTATCTCTGCGTCGGCTCGGCTAATCTCAACAATCGCTCGATGGGTCTTGATACCGAATGCAATGCCTGCATCGATGCCCAGGGGCAGCCTGAGCTCCAGGAGCGGGTGCAGCGCGCCCTCGGCGGTTTTTTGAGTCATTTTGCCGAGGGTGCACCGACTTTTTTCGCTTCCTCGATAGCCGCTGGAGAGTCCCTAGCTTCCATCATCGAGCGATTGGCTCTCGTCTCGCCTGATAGGCATCTGGCTCCCTTAGACGTTTCGCCCGATGTGGAATTAGCTTGGATCGATACAGAACTCCTGGACATGGAAAAGCCCACCCCGATCGAACACGTCATGGATCGTTGGGGTAAGATGTCAGAAGCCATCAACCGACGCCTCGGAATGTCGGGCCGCACGATGGCGCTCGTCCTGACTGTCTTGATCGCCCTCCTGCTCGCTGCCGTCTGGACTTACACGCCCCTGCCCGATTACTTGCATCGCCAGGGTTTGAAAAACCTTTTTGAAGGCTTGGGTGCCGGCGAAACCAGGACTTTGCTCTATGTCCCCATGTTCTACGGTATAGCTTGCCTGCTTTTCTTCCCTATCAACCTCCTGATCATCGTCACGGCAAGCCTTTATCCTATGCAATGGGCCTTTGCTTATATTGGGCTCGGCGTGGTGGCAAACGTCAGTGCAGGCTATCTGATGGGCCTCTTGGCGGGACGTTTCTTCTTCCGACAGTTCTTTGGGCGCCGAACCCGCGATATTCTCAATCGGATCGAAGAAGGTCATTTTCTGGCGATAGTCCTCTTGCGCATCGTCCCCATCGCTCCGAGTTCTGTGATCAATCTCGCAGCCGGTACCGGTCGCATTCCTTTCCTCAAATTTCTGGCCGCAACTCTGTTCGGCATGATGCCAGGCACTCTCATGCTGGTGATTTTTCAAAAGAGCATCATCGATCTGTTCAAATCGCCGACCTGGGGAACCTTGCTGGTCGTGATCGGCTT
>CANJJY010000057.1 GCA_947474445.1 Oligoflexaceae bacterium | reverse complement strand
TGGGGACCCTTGTGGTATAAATTCGCTCAGGAAGCCTTCAATCATGGCGAGGTCTTCTATAATTTTCGCGGCCTGCGCAGTTACAAGGAGAAGTATCAACCTATATGGAAATCACGATACCTTGCCTCCGATGGAGGGCTGTCTTTTGCTCAGGCTTTAGCCGATATCGCTCTGCTCGTCGGCGGTGGTCTCAAAGGAGTGTTGGGCCGGAGCAGTCGCCCTTAGCGCGAGGCAAACCTTTCGCTCTGGGGATGATCCTGCTCAGCATCGTCATCTTCGGGTTGATGGTGGAAAGAGCGGCAGCGGCCGCTGTCGATCAAAAGCTGCCACTCGGCCGCTTCGGAAGCGTGAGTGTGTATGGCCAAGACAATCTAAAACCCCAGCGTTTCGTCATTTTTCTCTCGGGAGATGCGGGATGGAATGCGGGTATGGCCTCTATGGTCAAACCCTTGCTTGATCGGGGCGCGGTGGTCGTCGGCGTGAGCACGCCGGAATATTTGAAGCAGCTTCGTGGCATCAAGGAGAAGTGTCACTATCCAGCGGCCGATTTTGAGGCCCTGAGTCACCTCTTGCAAAAGCAGTGGCATTTTCCACGCTATATCAGACCTACGCTTCTCGGCTATTCCTCCGGCGCAACGCTCGCCTATGCGACGTTGGTACAAGCTCCCCCGCAGACGTTCGCCGGCGCCGTAAGTATGGGCTTTTGCCCCGACTTAGGTATCGATCGCCCCTTCTGTAAAGGCCACGGCCTCACCGCTGAGCCCTGGAAAAAGAAAAAGGGATTTGATCTTCTGCCCACTGCGACCTTGGAGCAGCCTTGGTATATTCTTAACGGCACCCAAGACCAGGTCTGCCCGATCGCTCCCCAAAGGGCCTTCGCCGCAAAAACGCCCCGCTCCATTCTCTTAGAACTTCCCAAAGTCGGCCATGGATTCAGTGTTCCTAAAAACTGGGCTCCATCCCTCAATGAAGCGCTTGAAAAAATAAGCGCACAAGACAATACCGAGGCCAAAAGCAAAGCGAGTACCACGCCTGACATCGACGATCTGCCTCTCATCGAATTGCCACATGATCCTCAGGCGCAAAAAGATGTGCTATTCATCATATGGTCAGGCGATGGGGGTTGGTCGAGTCTTGATAAGGAACTCGCCGAACAATTGAATCTGCGCGGCTATTCTGTGGTCGGCCTCGATAGTCTTCGTTATTTTTGGGAAGAGCGCACACCTGATCAAATAGGCAAAGACATGAACCGCATCGCGCAGGCCTTCTTGAAAAGTTGGGGCCTGAAGCGAATCGTTTGGATCGGCTATTCGATGGGAGCCGACATTCTCCCCTTCGGTCTCAGCCGCATGACGCATGAATTAGCTAAAAAAACGCTGGGAGCGGCCTACCTGGGGTTGGGGAAGAAGGCAGATTTTGAGTTTCGCGTTGCCAATTGGCTGGTGAATACCAGCACAGAAGATGGCCACCCCATCGATAGCGAATTAAAGAGACTTCCCCTCCTCAAACAGCTCTGCCTCCGAGGCGAAGATGAAGATGAGAGTGGCTGTGACGGCAAACACTCTGCTTCGTTCACTTCGATCACCGTCGCGGGCGGTCACCATTTTGGGGGAGATTATGACAAGCTCGCTGACTTGATTTTGAAATACTTTTCGCTTCTTTAGGGGTGCTGGCTAGGACCTGGGAACGGTGAAGGCCAACCAACTGAAAAATACCTCCTGCGCCCCGCGATCCGAATCAAGCTGAGGCAAATGGACCCAGATAAGATAGCCAAACGCGAGCCCTTTCCTCGCGGATAGAGCGATGCCTTTCAACTTGTCTCATCTTGCGCACCAAGGAACTATCTGATGTCGAAGCTGCCCTCTCCCCTGCTGATGCCGATTCTGTCTTTGCTCTCTCTTTACGCGCTTTCCGCCTGTTCAAAATCAACTTCAGACGTGGCTGCTACCGCCGTACCGCGCGTGAGCTGTTCGGACCTCCTCAAAACGTGCAATGACCCTCTCCCTAACCTCGGTCCTAAGCGCCCATTTAAACATTTCCATTCCACCTTGATCACCAAAACTGGATCGGCTTCCCATCGCGCCCGCGATATCTATACGACGGTTGGCAAAGAGACTTGGGCAACCGCTAAGTTCGCTTACGGTCTCGCTGATGCCGACCTCAAGGGTGAAGAAGTGGATGTCTATATCAAAGGCGGCTGCGGCAAACCTTGGCAAAAGCTCGGAACCTTTACGACGACCGAAGATGATGAACACGAGACGGTCGATGGCGTCGAAGATACCGGAGGCCATGTCTATATCAATCTCGCCGAGAGCCTTCCCTCCCCGCTCGCCGTCGGTCACTACCAGCTCTTTTACGCCGTCGCAGGCGACGGGACAACGGTCTCGGCGAATCTAGAAGTTCTCGCTCCAGAAACTAAAGTTCTGGTCACCGATGTGGATGGAACCTTGACCTCGAGTGAATTAGCTTCCGCGACTTCGCTCATCGGCATCAGCCCCAGCGCCCACCCCGGCGCTGCCGAACTCTTGACCGCCTTCTATCGCCGCGGCTATTTCATCTACTACCTGACCGCTCGGCCCGAGTGGATGGGCAAGATCAGTCATGATTGGATCAAAGAAAAAGGCTTTCCCCCAGGGCTTTTGAATACCACACAGTTCTTAGGCGGAGCGGTCGGCGAAGCCGCCTCTCAGTTCAAGGTCGAAGAGATGAAACTTCTGCGCGAAAAAACGGGAATCGTTCCGAGCTTTGCTTTCGGTAACAAAGAATCCGATGTTGCCGCGTTCGCTCAAGCTGGCATCGCCCCTGCGAACAGTTACTATTACAAATTAGATGGCGATGCCGGCGGTGGACACATCCACAGTGACTACCAAGGACTCTGGAACGCAGCCGCAGCCGCGCCAGCGGCTTGTTATTAAATCCATCAGGTCCGCCCAGCTGATACGGCTATCATTACCATCTTGAAATAAAGGGTCTGGAGCCTTTCCAGGCCCAGGCCTTTCCCTTCCCGCCGAGCGAGAAGGTTCTACTCGCACGCCGAACGATTTTCCATTTATCCCATCTTATCAGAAACTTAAGCGGCTACCCTCCAAGTTTGGGGGGAGTCGAAAAGCAAATTTTGTGAGGCGCACTCAGCCCCAGCCCCTTATTGCCGATACCCCATCAGTGAAGTGTCGCGAAGGGAAATTTGGAATAAGATGAGACAATTGTGCTGCATATGGCTTTGCTTAATAAGCATGTGGATGGCCTCTTCCACAGCTTGGGCCGATGCGTATGAAAAAGGTCTAGAAGCATACAAGGACGGCGAGTATAGCAAGGCCGTCAAGGTATTGAGCAAGGCATCGAAGAAGGCCAAAGACAAATTCGATAAGGCCAGCATGCTGGTCCTCATGGGTGCCTCGTCGGTTAAACTCGGCAAGAATTCCAAAGCCAAAGAGTTTTTTACCAAAGCTCTGAAGCTTGATCCTCAAGTTCAACTCGCAACTGTCGCGGCTAAAGATCGCAAGGTCAAAAAGGTGTTCAGTTCCGCGCAAAAGGATAGCGCGAGCGACGGTGGATTTGGCGACGAGGATGCTGAGTTCGGAGCTTTCAATGAAAAGGAAAGCAAAGCGAAGAAGACTGATAATTCTTCACATTCGAGCAACAACAAAAGCACGCGAGAATCGGACGATCAAGCTCCGGTATATTCCTATTTTTTCCCTCTAGGACTCAACGAAGCCTACCAAGGTCGCTATCTGCAGGCGATCGCTACCGGGCTGGGGCAAGGATCGCTGTTCGTCGTTTTCTTTCTCTTCAATCAGGCGGCCGACTCCGCGGATAAAGACGCGAGCGCAGCCTTTCAGAACGCTCAGTCGCGCAATCAGACCAACGATCCGAATCTGCTGAAGTTTTTAAATGAGAATGAAAAATATGTGAAAGATAAGCGGCAGTATGCACAATTCGCGTTACTGGGCTCGGTCGCCTTCTACGGACTCAGCGTCGCCGACTCGGCCTTTCATTGGTTCGGGTCCAATTCCGCTCCTGCCAAGAGCCCCAATCGGAGTAAAGGACGACGGGGCGCCTCGCTTTACCTACTCCCGCCGGATACCTCGCTCACGAGCGCGGATGAAAATGAACTTCGACCATTTACCGCTGCGGTGCCTTGGTCCTACGACTTCTCCCTCTTGCCGACGCAAAAGCCAGAGCTCTTCTTCAGCTTCAATAAGAACTTTTAACCGCCTCCGGAGTGAACGCTTCAGCACTGACGCGACTCCAATCTGCCAGGGGCCATCCTGATCGCAGCGCATGCTTTTTGAGACGGGGATCGGGATTGACGACGACGGGAAAACCGACGGCCTGCAGCATAGGCAGATCCGAATAGGAATCAGAATAGAAATAAGATTTTTGCAGATCGACGCGATGCTCACACGCCCAACGCGTTGCGAGTTCAACTTTGCCAGGGCCATAGCAAAGAGGCTGGCAGAAGGTCCCGCTCAAACGTCCCTCCATCGTTTCAAACCGATTGGCGATCCAATCATCGAGTCCCCAGGTTTGGGTTGCGATGGCAGCCTGATAGCAGGTGCTGCTGCTGAGCATCACCAAAGGATGCCCTTGCCGGCGATGCGAGGCGAGCGACGCCTGCGCGCCCGGCTGGAGCCGACCTTTCACTTCGTGGGCAAAAAACAATTGGGCGCGTTCTCTGATGTCTTGTTCCGGAACGCCGCGATAGTGCGCGACCGCAGCCGCATAGGCCTTTTGCATATCCAGGAGATTGAGATGATAGAGCAGGGTGTTGGCGACAGTCTGCAGCAATTGCCAGGCGGAGATGCGGCCGGCTCGCCGCTCAAAGCGTGCATAGAGTACCGCACTGTTCACATCGATCAGAGTCCGATCGAGATCGAAAAATGCTGCTGCCCGACCACCTCTGCTCTTGCTCTCATTCATCTTCGCCTTCCTCCTCGCGCAAAAAGCCCCGATTCCAGAGGTGCGTGAGCAAATCTAGACCTGCTTCCGCCATCGCCTCAGGACCTAATCCTTGAAGGGTATAATGTTCTTCGCGACAAAGATAGGCCGCTAAAGAGCTCAGATTGCTACCGACGACGGCACATTCACCTTCTGCATAAAAATAGAGGGTCGAACCTCCTGGGTGATAGTAACTGAATCGTCCCCCTTCGGTCCGGCGACAGCCGCCCGCGCGCTGCAGAAAAGCACGCATGCCAGCGCGATCGAATTCGATGTCGGCCGGCTCTTGAAAACTGCGGGGTTCGGTCAGAAATGCTCCCACCCAACGGCGAAAGGCTTCCGGCTGATTCCATCCCTCCTGCACGAGCGCCCATAAGCGCGCGATCTCATCTTCGGTGATGAGACCAGGTTCACGACCGAGCGTGAGGGTTTGGTCATGGTAAAAAACATCAGGCTCGTCCTCGGCGGCCTGCAGGAGAAACTGCGCGTAAGAGAGGGTCATATCGCGACGCGTAGGCGCTCTAAAACCGACCGAATACGTCAGGCACGATCCCAAGGCTCGCCCGTGGTGAGCGACCGATGGTGGCAGATAAAGCATGTCTCCGGGCTCGAGATCGAAAGTCAGATCGGGTTTGAAGTTCTTGAGGATTTTTAAATCGACGCCGTCGAGGAGCTCGATCGTCTCGAGCGGAGCCGCACTGATTTCCCAGCGGCGCCGGCCTTGACCTTGAATCAAGAACACGTCGTAATGATCAGTATGTGGCCCGACGCTGCCTTGGTCGGTCGCGTAGCTAATCATAATATCATCGACGCGCCAGTTTGGAAGAAAGCGAAACTGCTGCTTGAGCGCCGAAACGGCCGGAACGAGGCGATCGACAGCCTGCACGAGCAGCGTCCAATGAGTGGCAGGGAGTTTCGTGAAGGACTTCTCCTCAAAGGGTCCCTGCCTCACTTCCCAGGGACGCGCGCCGTGTTCGAGGACGAGCCGGGTATCGACCCCCTCAAGGCAGGCCAGTCCTGCCAGTTCGTCTGCATCAACCGCAGACAGCCCGCCGGGAAAGGCTTGGCGGATGAGCAAAGGTTTTTTCTGCCAATATTGCGTGAAGAATTCATCGCGGTGGCGACCCAGAACTGCTCCAAAGGACATCGATTTTCCTTTTTTTTATCGTTTCTTTTAACTTGAGGACGAGCTTCGCATAATTTTTTTCAAAGGGCAATCTCGCGCCCAGCAAGGCTTTGAGCTTAGTTTCTGCGTCGCGAAGCAACCTCTGAGACGTCAATTGATTAAAATTGAATATGACTTGGCTCGTTAACTGGCTAGATAGTCAACAGAGGTTCATGTCCTCCACATTTCAAAACGGGGTTGTAGCCATGGTTAAATCAGGTGCAATGGGGACTTTCCGCTTGGCAGGCTTGGGTATGTTGACGGTAGCCGCGGTTTCTTGCGGTCAAAAAGCCGGTGATCAGAGCCAGCTCAAGATTTACGGCGGGAAAAAGACGACCTCAGGAGAATGGCTTTCAACCGTGGCGATTACCGGAGCAAATGGACGTATGTTCTGCTCGGGCACCGCGATCAACCCCCGATTGGTGATTACAGCAGCGCATTGTGTGCAAGGCTCGGACAATCCGAACAGCCTGCGCGTCTATACGGGCGATGGCACTGAAGGTGGAGCCGTTTCCCCACAATATAAAACCGTTAAATTTGCTTATTCGCCTAAGTACGGCCGCAATCCCGGGGGCTGGAACGATATCGCTTACCTCGTTCTTGACCACGACCTGAATTTGCCGGCTAACGCCTACGTTCCCGTCCTCACCGATGAGACCGAAATCAAAGAATTGCTCAAGGCCGGCGTCACCTCGCATATCGTCGGCTTTGGTAATCGCGATGGCGGCGGCTTCGGCGTGAAGTATGAAGCCGACGCTCCCATCACGACCGTCAACGATATCGAAGTGGGAATTGGCAACAATGGCAAAGACTCTTGCCAAGGCGATAGCGGCGGTCCTGCCTATGGTCAACTCAAATCGGGTGAATGGCGCGTGTACGGAATCGTTTCACGCGGTGGGGCCTGCGGTCTAGGCGGCATCTGGGGTTTAATGCATGCTAATATCTGCTGGGTGGAAAAAGACTCGGGCGTGAAGCTGGGACTCCCAGCTGGGTTCTGCGATAAAGACGCTCCGACGCCACCGACCGACGAGACGCCCGAAATCGATCCCAGTTCGGTCCCTGGCGAAGAACCCGTGACGGCTCCTACTCCAAGCATCTAAACAAAGTTCACTGAGAATCGAGGCGAGGGCTTATCCCTCGCCTTTTTTTTGCTCCTGATTTCCTTCAATTCTCTCTTATTGTCGGATACTTACGTAGCCCCTCTTGAGTTTGAGCGAGGGTTTGCCGATAAAGCTCTCATGAGGGGTAGGGATGCGAACACACTTTTACCAATGGGTACAACTCGGACGGCTCTTGGCTGCGATCAGCCTCAGTGCGTCGATAGCTGCGGCCACGTCCTGCAGTCGCGCCGATAAAGGTCCCGAAGTTCCTCTGACCGATGCAGAGCTCGCCGCGGCCACAGCAGAGTCGACACCGTCCGATTCACAGGCAAAGGAAGAAGAACCGAGTAAATATTCTGATTTGCCCCTCAATCTGCGCAAGGGGATCACCGCTTGCGAGGCAGAGAAACGCTACTACGATCTCACGCTCGGCACCTGCACCGACACGGCACTTTCCAGTTTCAACTGCATCGTCGATGAATTAGTCGCGCCACAAAGCACGATACTGACCGAACAGCTCAAGACAAAACTTACCGATTATATCGCCGCCAAGCTGCAAGGGTACAAGCTCTTCGCCTGCACCGAGACGGCCCAAGATTATGAGCTTCATTTCTATCAGCCTACGACCGAAAAAGTCTTTTCTTCCAACGTCAAACTACTCAAGCCGACCCCCTAAAAATCCCAGGCCTTTCAGGCCGAATTCTTGATCATCCGGGGAAAGTCACTGCTTAAATCCATGCCGACCGTTTGAGCTGATACGTAGACTCGAAAGAGTCCGAGATCTCCCGGCTTGATATCCTCACCATTCTGCACGAGCGCTGCGGCATACTCATCGATAGGATGCAGCGACCCGGGCTCGTCCCCCTTTGGTGTCGCGATGATTTCCCGCGGGGCTTCCTTGAGAGTCAGAGGCTTTTTCGATTCGATCGCATGCTTCACCTTGTCCTGCAGTTGATTGACTTTCTTGGCGAGCAACAAATTGCCCTTGCTCCGCGCTTGGCTCAAGACCGGAAGAGCCTCTTTATACCTATTTTGCCGGACCAGGCTTAAACCAAGATTATAAAGGACGGTGGCCTGCAGATCGTCATGCAATTTGCCCAGAGCCTTGAGCGCTTTCACGTAGGCTTCGATACTTTCCTTCCATTTTCCGGAGGCGGCGTAGGCGACGCCCAGGTTATTCATATGCGCGACGACGCCGCGAGCTACCCCTTCATCGGCCATATATTTTTGCGCTTCGCCTGCTTGCCCCAGCGCCGCGGCATGGCGGGAAAAAGTGCTGTTGACCAACTGCGAGTCGCCGCCCAGATCGCGCGCTTGGTTGACGAGATCCATCGTCGCTGCGTCCTGGCCTAATTCAGCGCTGACGTCCGCCATCTGACAGAGTCTTTCGACGTTGCCGGGCACCATTTGATTGGCTTGATCCAGGCACTTTTGAGCATCGGAGAATTCACCTAACTTCAGAAGGATCTTGCCGAGCCAACCGATTTCACGGTGGGTGGGCACCTTGACCTTGGACGCCTCAATGATAGCCGCCTTAGCGCCGAGATAATCGCCTTCATAGTAGAGAAAAGCGCCCTTGAGAGTCAGCTTGCGTTGCTTTTCCACCTGCGGCAAACTCACAAATTGAATCATCAGCTGCTGGGCGTAGTCGACATCGCCAGCTTGCAGTGAGGAATAGATCTTCAGCTCGATATCTTCGCCTTCGATTGGATAGCGCCAACGGGCAAAGATATCCGTCACGGCCTCCTTAAAAGCTTTTTTCGGCATGGCTTTTCTGAGGACGAACACACCACCGATTTCTTCTAGCAATCGCTCATCGCTCTCGTTCACCAAACTCGAATAGATCAAGAAGGGCTTGTCACGCATCGCCCCGAGTTTGATATTCTGGACAAAGCCCTTGCCTTCCATGTCCCTGAGTTTCCATTCGCTGATCACCAATCCGACCGTATCAGCGGTCTTCAGGTATTGGACCGCCGCTTCAGCGGCCGTAAAGGTTTTGACCTCCCCTACGCCCATTTCTTGCAAGGCATCCGCAACAAAGCGCAGCTGGGCTTCGTCGGGATCGACGACGACAGCTGCGCTGACATTGATGCGCGTCTTGTAGTCGTTCACGTCTTCAATGCCGAGATATTTCTTGCTGAGCTCAGCGACGGAGGCCGCGCACTCGGGGTTGGACGCGAGGATCTGCTTCATGTTCAGAAGAGCTTCGAGATGATTGCCGGCTTTGAGCTGCGCTTGGATAAGTCTCATGCGCTGCTCAGCCGAGGAATCGATCCAGCGATAAAGACCCAACTCAAGGCGTTCGAGTTCATCGATCGATTGGCTCGCATTGAGTTGATCCCTTAGATCCGCCGCCATCGCCTGAACGGGCGACGTCATTGTCTTCACACGGTCGGTGAAGCGTT
The DNA here is from genome assembly GCA_947474445.1 of Oligoflexaceae bacterium. Taxonomy (GTDB): domain Bacteria; phylum Bdellovibrionota_B; class Oligoflexia; order Oligoflexales; family Oligoflexaceae; genus Oligoflexus. Next base: position 5,245 of record CANJJY010000057.1, on the reverse strand, counting down.
CCACTTCCGCGCGGAAAGAATTGTAGGTGATGGGCCTGATATGGCTTGAAACCATACCGAGCGAATAAAGGGCGGGAATTCTATCGTGCTCGTGACTGTTCAGGAGAAAGGAGGTCTTGACCTGGCGATAGCTATCAAATTCGATAGGCAGGCGGAGAAAGTGCCATCCATTCAGTTTCTGCCCCTCGAACAGAGAGGTAAATACCCAGGAGATAGGATTGGCGTTCATCGTATTCAGACCATCCAGCACTGAATCAGCCTGGAAAACGTTCTTGTACCCCAGCTCGGTGAGGACGCGCTTCACCGTGCTGAGAACGGCACTCACAGGATCGACGATTAAGATGCCAATGTCTTTATCTAAATATGACAAAAGAACTCCCTTGCGCTCGCGCACCCATCTTTTTAGCAGTGGTCTTAATATTTTAAATCAGGAAATCGTTCGAGCAAACTTCTGCCTCAAATTATACCCATTTGAAAGGGCACCACAGGAGCTCTTATAAAAACTTTAGCCTCGATGAATTTCTCATTTGTTCTCCATCCTTACTAAGGGGTAAAAAAAACTTTTAAGCACCCTCTTCAGAGATTTTGGATTGCAAATCTGTCAAAGCCGAAAGAAGGAGAGCGTCGTGTTTCACCCTTCAGAGTGTTACACATCACACGTGCTAGAGGTAAGAAGTTATGTTGCGATGGAAGAAGCCTGGTCTCGTATGCTCGGTGTTAGCCCTCAACCTCATCGCCTGCGATAGCGACACTCATTTCACAACCGTGGGACGGGTGAATCCCACCTATGCAAGCGAGGGCCTCGAAGCCTCGCCTGAGTATCTGATGTCCTTTAAAGCCGGTTCGCTGGAGACGGCCGACCTGATGATCGATACAGGCTTCAACCTGATCGAACAGAAACTAGCCTTAGTTCAGGCTCCTAAGACGGAAGAGCTCTATCAGCAGCTCGATCGGGCCACCCACGAGGACAATTTTACGCAAGGTAATTCCGGAATTAGCAATCAGCAGAGCTTTACCATCGCTGAAGCCGGGATCTTTGATCTCTTGATCGTGATCGACAACTCAAGCTCGATGTCGCCCTATCAAAATCGCTTGGGCAAAACCCTGCCAAGCCTCCTCACGCACATATCCAATACCAACTGGCACATTGCGGTGGTGACGACGACCAGTCCTTGCCTCAATAAGACGGCTGATGGTCGCAAAGTTCTCACCCGCGCTGACTTTGACGCCAACCCCACCAAGGCGCAAGATGACTTCAAACACCTGATCAACGTTGGTGAGTTCGGCGACCCTGTTGAAAAGGGTATTCTGATCGCGACCCAGGCGATGACGGGAACCGGCTGCGCGGCTGAGAGCAATACCTGGCTCCGTCCGGACTCACAAAGAGCGATGCTGCTCGTCACCGATGAAAAGAACTGCGGTAGTGCTTCCAACGAAGGCTGTCCCGGAGCGCCGCACGAAGTCGCCTCCTATTTCTTCAATCGCGTCGGTACCAACGTCACCGTCAATGGCCTCTTCCTCCTTCAAGAACCTCCGGCCGCCAATCCTAGCGACCCGAGCGATCCCAATCACGACTGCGAGAATTCGGGCGGATATCTCGATCTGCCGAATCCAGCCGAATATGTGAATTTAATCCAGGGATCGAACGGCATCTACGCCGATATCTGCCGCTCCAACTACGATGCGGTGCTCGAACAAATCTCGCTCAACGTGCGGAAAAAGATCAATATCCAATACGAGCTGGCTTTCCCTGCTGTGACGGATGCGACCTCGATCAAGATCGATGGCAAGCCGATCAAGCAATTCTCAGTCTCTGGCAAAACGCTGACGGTTCTCGATGCAGTCGATCCGGGCAGCTCAACGATCACAGTCTCGTATAAGCACACGCCGGTCCCGATGAAGAAGAATTTTTCACCGCAAAGCCCCTTCGATGCAAAGACCTTCGAGGTGCTCGTCAACAACGAAAGACTGCCGGATGACGGCTATAAGTTCAATGCCAATACCGGTGAAGTCGAACTCAAGAACTTGCCGGCTGAAAATGCCCTCGTCAAGGTCCGCTACCGTCACAGCACGCCTCTCTTGAAAGCGTTTAGCTACACACCTCAAATCGTTCCTGGCACGCTCGAAGTACTCGTCGATGGCAAACCGCAGAAGAATGTAAACATCGATGCCGGCACCCAGCGCGTCAGCTTTAGTGAAGCTCCGCCGGATGCAAGTTCTATCAAACTTCGCTACGAATTGCCGGGCGATCGCAAAACGGACTACACGGTCCTCGGTGCCTTCCCCGATCAGATCGAATCCTTTGACCTCATCGATGAAGAGACGGGCGAAAAATTAGAGGCAGCTCTCGAAACGGATCATCTCAAAGTAGCTGAGGAAAGTGTCCGCGATGGCCGCAAGGTAAAAGCGGTCTACAACTTGAAATACGATATCAAGGACAAAGTCTTCGAGGCTAAGATCGACAGCGCTCCCTTTCCCCATTCGGTCAAGGTCGAGGCCAATGGACAGGATCAAGTCTGCGCTCGCGATCTGACGATCAAAGCCGATCAAATCAGCTTCAGTTGCGATGACGAGGATTTTGAGCAGGTGCATGTTCAATACCAATACGCTCTCGACTACAAAAACACCTTCGATCTGAAACTTGACTACAGCGGCCTCTACGACATGGCGGTTTACGTCAATAATCAGAAAATAGAGGACTACCACCTCCTGGGCGAAAAACTGGTGATCCTGAAGAAGGATCTGCCCCCAGGTTCAGACATCAAAGTTCTGGTCAAACCCCGCTAAGTCTCTGAAAAAAGTCTTTTTGCGCTGCATTGGCTAGGGAGAGAAAAGCCTGGACCCGAAGAGGGTCTGGGCTTTGACCTTTCTTGCGCGCGTGAGGGGCAAGAATTCGATGGTAGGGCGGCATTAAGGTCTGCTAAGAAAGGACTCTTGAGCGCCTGCTCCAAGATGCATATTCGACGTATTTAGCGGCAAGGATCCTTATGCGCGTACCTTTCATCGACCTCAAGCGAATTGTCGACCCCATTAGACAGCAGGTGATAGAAGACTGGACCAACTGCCTTGAAAATTGCGAGTTTGTCGGCGGCGCAGGGGTCCAGAAGTTGGAAAAGACTCTGATGCAGCGGCTCGAAAGTAGCCATGTCGTATCCTGCGCCAATGGCACAGATGCCTTGGTCATCGGCCTGCAAGCCCTCGGGGTCGGCCCCGGAATGAAGGTGGCGGTTCCCAACATGACCTTTTGGGCTCCTTTTGAAGCGATCGTTCAAGTCGGCGCCACACCGGTCCTCGTCGATATCAACCCCGACGATCTCCAGATGGATTTCGATGAATTCCGTCGAGGGCATCGGGAGCATCATTTCGATGCTGCTATCCTCGTGCATCTATTCGGCTGGACCAGTGCGGCGCTGGCGAGTTTCAGAAGTTTTTGCAGGAGTGAAGGCATCACCCTGCTCGAAGATGGCGCTCAGTCCTATGGGGTGCGCGCGGGCGGTGAATCCGTCTATACCGCGGCGCAGCTCTCGACCATTTCATTTTATCCGGCCAAAGTTCTCGGTGCTGCCGGTGACGCTGGCGCCATCATGAGTCCCGATCCTAAGGTCGCGGAAAAAGTGCGGGCGCTGTGCAATCATGGACGCGCGGGCCATTATACCTACGACTACGTGGGTTGGAATTCGCGGATGAGCGGAGCTCAGGCTCATTTTCTTCTGCGTATGATCGAGCAGGTCGATGGACTGATCGCGTCGCGCCGGGTCGCTGAAGACTACTATTATAATCATTTTGAAGCTCTTTCCAAACACTGCCGGGTCTTTAAGGCCCCAAGCGGCGTGACAGGCAATGGGTATTTGATCGTCATCGAAAGCCTCAAACAGACTGGTGACGAGCTGGCGGCCAAGCTCCGCGATCTCAAGATTGGCTGTGCGCGCACCTACCCGCAGACTCTCTGCGAACAGGGACCCGCACAGAATGCCCTGCGAACCTCGGATCTCAAACACAGTCAGAGATTCAGTCGCATGGTGATTAATCTCCCTCTCTTCGGTGGAATTACCCTCGAAGAATGCCGGATGGCAGCCGAAAGTCTCGAAGAAGCTTTTGGACAGTGAACAAGCTTTAAAGCCCTGCCCGCTCCTGCTATAAACGAATGAGTCAGAGACGGGTGTAGGGTTTTTTTGAAGCCAAGGAGGATGACGATGAGCGAACAAAGTTTCCGTTGTGAAGTCCAAGCGACCTACGACCATCTTTGGAGCGCTTTGATGGAAGAACTCGAACATCCCGAGCGCTTCAATCAAGGCATTCTCAAATCCCGCATACTGGAACGCTTCAATCGAGGTGTTCTGAGAGTTGTATCCGTTCCTGATGCCGACGTGCGGGAGCGCATCACCTTCGATGATGAGAAGGGAACGATCAGTTCACAACTGGTCGGACATCCTGTGCTGGTTGGCGTCATTGAGAAAAAGGTTTATCCGCATCCCAGCTCTCAGGGGATTTTTATCCTGGAAAGCCATATCGAATGGGAAAGCATCAACGAAAAAGTTGATCAGATGATCCGCCGCAATGTGGAGCGTTTTGTAACGCAAAGTTTGCGTTCGGTGCAGGCAACCGCAGAAGCCAAGTCTCGTTAAGAGTGCTTCGGCCGAAAAAGGGCGGACAAGAGGGGATCGGGCCTAAGCAGCCGATCCCTTTTTTTGCGCCTATCAGTCAGCAGGCACCTCAGCCGGAGGTAAGAGAACCGTATCGATCACGTGGATCACGCCGTTGCTGGCTGGTACATCGGCTAACAGAACACGGGCATTGTTGATAAAAAATCCCAAGCCTTTCTTCTCAAACTTCAAGCCTGCGCCGTTGACCGTCGCCGCTTGGCCAGCCTGGAATGCTTCCATCGCCATCACGCGACCTTCCACAACGTGATAAAGCAGGATGGATTTCAACTCTTCGGGATTCGCCAAAAGCCTATCAAGAGTCTCTTTACCGAGTTTGGCAAAAGCTTGATCGGTTGGAGCTAAAATGGTGAAGGGACCTTCGCCTTCAAGCGTCGCAACCAGATCGGTGGCCTTCAGCGCAGCGATCAGAGTCTTAAATTTGCCGCTGGCCGTCAATCGCGAGACGATGCTGGCTTTGGCTGCGGGCATTTCCATATTTTTGCCGGCTGATGACGCAGCTTGAAGTCCAGAGCTCAGGGGGAGAGTACAAGCGAGACCGATTCCGAGCAGGAGAGATTTTAGTTTCATAGCGTTTCCCTTAT
>CANJJY010000056.1 GCA_947474445.1 Oligoflexaceae bacterium | reverse complement strand
TTGAAAAGCCCGAAGACAGAAAACTCGGCGTCATCAGTCTCTATGTGACGGCGGTCGAGGACAGTTTTCCAACCTTTGAAAATAATTTCGAGTTTACCGGCACTCCTTATTGGATGGTTTCAATCGAAGATCCCTTTGGAACGTCTTACAGCTTGCCCATGACCTACGGAACCTTGCCGCCTCTCGCACTCGACGTTGGGGAGAAATATGGTGGTCCTGCGGGCGGCGTTCTCCTCAAAGAGATCAAAGAACCCACATGCATTAAGGTGAGCGTCATTACCTTCGAACCGGAAGAAGAACAATCATTCAAGACCAGCACATATCTGCTGACGCATCGACCCTGAGAGAGGCTCTGCTATGCACGACAGCATTCTAATCATCGGCGCTGGACCTGTTGGACTTTCCTTGGCGACTGCTCTCGTACAGCGTGGGATCCCCGTGACCGTCTTCGAGCAAGGCAAAGGGATCGCGCCAGAGATCAGAGCGAGCACCTTCCATGCGGCGACGATGGAAAAGATGGATGAATGGGGTGTGATCGACGATGTTCTGAAAGAAGGGTATCGCGTCGATCGCTTACAGTTCTGGGATCGTCAAGAACGGAAGATCGTTGGCGACTTCGATTACGGGATCATTGCCGAAGATACGAAGTACCCCTTTCGCCTGCAGTGTCCTCAGCACGTCTATGCTTCAACTCTTCTGCGCAAGCTAGCCGATCATCCCCTGGTGCGGGTCCTCTTCGAACATGAGTTCGTCTCGAGTCATGAAGACGACAGGGGCATCGTCGCTAATTTTCAGACCGCGCAGGGCATCGAGACCTACCGCGGCCTTTTGCTCTGCGGAGCAGATGGAGCGAATAGCGGCGTCAGGCGCTGGCATGGTCTGGGATTTGAAGGCATGACCTATGAGGATCGCTTTCTTTTGGTCGGGACCGATATCGATCTGACCCCTTATTATCCGGGCATTGGACCGGTCAGTTACATTTTTGATCCAGAAGAATGGGTCATCACGCTGCAGCTCAACGGGCTCCTGCGCATCGTTTTTCAAGTCACCGACGAACAGGACTCAACCCAGGAGCTATCGACGGCCCGCATTCAGGCGCGCGTCTGGAAGTTTCTCGGCGAGCAGCGGGAGTTTCCCATTCTGCATCGCTCCATCTATCGGGTCCATCAGCGCGTCGCCGATACGTTTCGTGTCGGACGCACGCTTCTGCTCGGTGACGCGGCCCACATCAACAATCCCGCGTCGGGAATGGGGATGAATTCAGGCATCCTCGATGCGGCTTGCCTCTGTGAAAAGATTGTCGAGCATCTGGCGACTGAGGACGATGCGCCTCTGGATGACTATGTTTCCTTGCGTAAAAGCTATGCTCTGGACAAGATTCGTCAATATACCAAGCAGCGCTATCAGGATATGAGCACCGTCGATCGCGAAGCGCGTCGGGTGAGGAATGCTTCCTACGCGAGCATGAGTCAAGACCGCGGTCGTTCACGGGAGTTTCTCCTGCGAGCTGCCATGCTCGATCACAGAATCTGAGAGCCGCAGCGCGGCAAGGAGACCTTTGCATGATAGAGATGTGGCTCGGCGGTGATTCTTTCGCGCCTCGCGATCGAGCGCATCGACTCGTCATCGATCCGATGCAACGCCAGCCCTTCGCCGCATTGATTTGCAGTGACAAGAGCGACGTAGATCAGGCCTATAGCATCGCGCGATCGACCTTGGCGCCGTGGCAAGCTCTCGCAGCAGATGAAAAAGAAAAAATATTTTTTCGCGCCGCGGCTCGACTTGAAGCCGATAGCGAACGCCTGTCCGCCATCATCATGCGGGAAAGCGGTTCGACGCTCAAGAAAAGCCGGCATGAAGTCCGCTATGCAGCGCAGTTGACGCGCGCCGCCGCGGGTGAAGCGCGCCGCCTCTATGGGGACACGATTCCTGACGACAGACCCGATCGCTTCTCTCTCGTGGTGCGCGAAGCGCTGGGTGTGGTTGCCGTCATCAGTCCCTTCAATGCGCCTATGGCCTTGCTGACTAAGATGATTGTGTTTCCTCTGATCGCCGGCAACACCTTAGTCGTGAAGCCCTCCGAATATACCCCCGAGATCGCCTGGGAACTGGCCAAGATCTGGGCCGAAGCGGGGCTGCCAGCGGGAGCGCTCAACGTTCTGCAAGGCGCGGGTGATGTCGGTGCCGCAGTTGCCGCGCATCCTGACTTAGATGGCTTGACCTTTACCGGATCGACGCCGGTTGGACAAGAACTTGGCAAGATCGTCGGCGGTCGCCTCAAAGCCCTGCACCTTGAATTGGGCGGCAATAATCCCTTGCTCGTGATGGATGATTTCGATCTCGATCGAGCCGTACAGCTGACGATCGAAGGGAGCTTCTCGCATGCCGGGCAGATCTGTATGGCCAGCTCGCGCGTCTTGGTTCAAGACACGATTTACGCAGCGTTTCGCGAACGCCTGCTGGCGGCCATCGATGCTCTGCATTTTGGCAGTTTGGACGACGAACAGACCTATTATGGTCCACTGATCAACGCGGCGGGACTGGAAAAGATTGAACACGCGGTAAAAGATGCGCGGGCGAAGGGCGCTTCGATAGCGAGCGGTGGTCATGTTCTCGACGGCTGGCGCTATGCTCCGACCGTGATGGAACAGGTGGCTCGATCCTCTGCCCTTTGGCGGCATGAGACCTTTGGTCCCCTCATCAGTCTTTCGTCCTTCAGTTCTGATGAGGAAGCTCTGTTTCTCGCCAATGACAGCGATTATGGCCTCAGTTCGGGAATATTGACCTCGCGCTACGCGCGCGCCTTGCCCTTGGCCCGTGCGCTAAAAACCGGCGGTGTTCATATCGGTTCGCATCCTTTCCAAAGCGGAACGATGACGCCTGTCGGTGGATTCGGGCTGTCAGGAATCGGCAAGAGCGGCGGGCGCTACTCGATCGAGCATTTCACGCAGTATAAGTGGATCAGTATGCAAGAGGACGCTCGACTTTGAGCGCTTCTCACGTGAGACGGGCAATCGGCACGACAGGTCCTGCTTGGTTCAGCCCGGGGGGACAAGAAGCAAAGTGATCATCGGCTTAACGAAGTAGGATACGAAGTAAGGCATCGAGAGGGGCTAACCTTGGCGCAAACACTGTTCGATAAAATTTGGCAACGCAACGAGGTCCGCGCAGAGACCAGCGAGCAACCGGCCATTCTTTATGTCGGTCTGCATCTCTTGCATGAGATCACTTCGCCCCAGGCTTTTTCTTTTCTCGAAAAGCGAGGGCTAGGCGTGCGGCGACCGGATCTGACCTGGGCCATGGTCGATCACTGCGCGCCGACAGAAAAGAATGCGGACGGTAGTTTTCACTTCAAAGACGCCGAAACGCAAAATCAGATAGCAGCGCTCGAAGCCTATTGCAAAAAATATGCGATCACCTGTCTCGGTCTCGATCATCCCCATCAGGGTATCGTCCATGCCGTGGCTCCTGAGCTGGGTCTATCGCGACCCGGACAGGTCATCGTCTGTGGGGATAGCCATACGGCAACCCACGGCGCGTTTGGGGCCATCGCCTTCGGCATAGGCTCGAGTGAAGTCGCCCATGTGTTGGCCATGCAGAGCATCCTGCAAAGAAAACCAAAAAATCTGCGGGTGCTTGTCAAAGGCTCTTTAGCCCCGGACGTATCGGCAAAAGATTTAGCCTTGGCCATCGTCAAGGAGCTCGGGGCTTCTGGTGGCAAAGGCTATGCGATCGAATACCAAGGTCCCGTCATCGAAGCTCTATCGATGGAACAGAGGTTGACTCTGTGCAATATGACGATCGAAGCGGGAAGCCGCTTTGGTTTAATCGCTCCGGATGCAACGACGTGGGCTTACCTCGCGGGGAGACCTTGGCAGGCTCCCCTCGACGAGTTGATGCAGGCTGGGCTCATCAGCGATCTTGATGCTGTTTGGGATCGCAGCGTAGAGATCGATGCGAGCTCAATCAGACCCATGATGAGCTGGGGCACCAATCCGGCTATGTCGATTCCTTGGGGCGAATCTTTGCCCTCCGCGACGACAGAAGCTGAACAATCGGCCCTCCGCTATATGGGTTGGAAAGATGAAGACACCGTCCAAGGGCGCTTGGTCGATCAGGTCTTCATCGGGAGTTGCACGAACGGCCGCATTTCCGATCTACGCGAAGCCGCTGCCGTCATGCGCGGGCGCTCGGTTCCCGCTCACACGCGTTGTCTGGTCGTACCTGCAACGCGTTTGGTCAAGGTCGAAGCCGAACGAGAGGGTCTCGATCAAATATTCAAAGCGGCGGGAGCTCTGTGGGGAGAACCCAGCTGCTCGCTGTGCAACGCGATGAATGGCGATATCGTCGGTCCGGGAAAGCTGTCGGTCAGCACCAGCAACCGCAACTTCGAAGGTCGTCAAGGACCAGGCGCGCAAACCATTCTCGTGAGTCCTGCGAGTGCTGCGGCGATAGCCGTTCAGGGGCACTTATGAAAGCTTTCAGTTGCATCCAAAGCCGAGCCCTGCGCCTTCTCGAAGATGATGTCGATACCGATCAAATGGTCCCTGCCCGCTATCTGCGCACGGCCAGTGCAGAAGGCCTCGGTCCTTACCTCTTTCACGATCGGTGGCAGGGCCCGGAAGGTCTGACTTTTCCTTTGCATCCGGCTCGTTATAAGGGCGAAGAAATTTTGATCGTCGGCGCCAACTTCGGCTGCGGATCATCGCGCGAACATGCACCTTGGGCGCTTTATGACTTTGGTATTCGCGTCTTGATCGGGATTTCCTTTGCCGAGATTTTTTCCAGCAACTGCCTGAAGAATGGGATCGTGCCCCTCGCTCTTCCGCGAGAAGTCTACGATGAGATCCTCAGTCGCAAGGCTTTGATTACGGTCGACCTCCAAAAGCAAATCCTCAGCTGTGGCGGACTTCGCTACGCTTTCGCTTTCGATCCCTTTGCCCGCTATAGCCTGCTCGAGGGACTCGATGAACTCGATATTATGCAGCTGCACGAACCGGCGATCACCGCTTTCGAGCGACAGTTCGCGGCTCAGCTAGCTCCGGTTAGAAATATATCAGATAACGCGCACAGGTCGTCCCTGGGCGGTCCTAACTCTCGTGGAAAAGGGAATGTAACATGACTGATGCACTTGGCTGGAGAAAGAAATTTGGCGTTCTTGCCCCGAGTACCAACACGATCGTCGAGCCCGACTTCTACCGGATGACTGTGCCCGGTGTCACCGCGCACTTCTCCCGTATCCATATCCGTGATCAGGATCTCTCGAACAATGCGAAGATGGAAAACCTGCTGATCCAGATCCGCGAAGAAATCATTCATGCGATCGATCGGGTGATGACGGCTGAAGTTGAGTATCTCGTGATGGGGATGAGCGCCGAAACCTTCTGGGGTGGGATGGAAGGCAACCGGCAGTTCGTGAAGAGACTGGAGGACCATTCGGGACTCAAAGTCGCGTCAGGCGCCGAAGCTTGTGAGAAGGCCCTGCATCTCTTCAAAGCCAAGACAGTTGGAGTCATCACTCCTTATCAGTCGATCGGTGATGAGAATGTCGTGCGTTTTTTCAACGAGATCGGCGTCGAAGTTAAATACATCAAAGGCCTCAAATGTCCAACGGCCGTCTCGATCGCGCACGTCACGGAAGATGAGTTGCGCGATGCCTTAATTGAAGTCAATGAAGCGGGTGTCGATGCCATCGTCCAGGCTGGCACTAACCTCAGCATGCTGCGTCTGGCCGATGAAGCCGAGCGCTGGCTTAAAAAACCGGTGATCGCTATCAATGCGGCGACCTGGTGGTATGCCTTGCGTGAGAACGACATCAACGACAAGGTGTATGGTTGCGGCCGCCTCTTGCGGGAGTTTTAAACATGACGACCACCGCTTCAGATAACTATCGAGACGTGTTCGATCATCGACTGGGCTTTGGCCTGAAGCCAGCCCTCGTCGTGATTGATTTTGTCAAGGCCTACACGACGCCCGGCAGTCCGCTTTATGCGCCCGACGTCGCGGTCGCCGTTCAGCATACGCAGCCGCTTCTTGCCGCGATGCGGCGCGCTGGGTGCCCGGTGATTTTTACCCGCGTCGTCTATAGTGAAAATCTGAAGGATGGTGGGCTTTTCGTCCAAAAAATACCAGTCCTGCGGCATATGGTCGAGGGCGATCCGCTCGCTGATATCGTCTCCGAACTCGAGGTGGCTCCTGGCGATATCCTCGTTAAAAAGCAGTATGCCAGCGCTTTTTTTGGAACGAGTCTGATGCCGACGCTTACCAGTCTCGGCGTCGACACGATCGTCCTCGCAGGATGCTCAACCAGCGGTTGCGTGCGAGCCACCGCGGTCGATGGCATGCAGAATGGATTGCGAGTCATCGTGCCGCGCGAATGCGTCGGCGACCGCCACCAGGCGCCGCACGAAGCGAATCTTTTTGATATCAATGCAAAGTACGGTGATGTGATGAGCCTCGGTGAAGTTCTCGAGCGCCTCAGTTTGCTCACTGACGGGAGTCCGCAGCGATGAAACCTCTCGAACATATTAAAGTTCTCGATCTGACGCATATGCTCAGCGGCCCTTATGCGACCCAGCTCTTGGCTGATCTTGGCGCCGAAACGATCAAGATCGAACCGCCTGGTCAAGGCGAAGGGACCCGGCGACTCCTCGAAAAAGATGCGGCTCACTCCGTCGATGGTATGGGCGCTTATTTTCTGACTCTCGGTCGCAATAAAAAGAGCGTGGCGATCGATCTCAAGCACGAAGCCGGCCGTTCGCTGTTCTATCGTTTGGTGGAAAAGGCCGATGTCGTCGTCTACAACTTTCGCGCGGGCGTTGCCGAAAAGCTCGGTATCGGCCACGGCCGTCTGATGGAAATCAATCCGCGCATTGTGACCTGCAGCATCACCGGTTTTGGCGAGACGGGGCGGAACAAGGATGCCGTGAGTTTTGATCTCGTTGCGCAGGCCACGGGCGGGGGCATGAGTATCACCGGCACGGAAGAGCATCCCCTGCGCTCGGGCATTCCTATCGGTGATCTTGGGGGGGGACTCATGGGGGCGATTGGTATCCTCTCCGCCTTGCAAGCTCGGGTCGCCAGCGGCAAAGGGCAGCATGTCGATATCTCAATGCAAGACGCCCAGATCTCGATGCTCAACTATATGGCGACGATGTATTTCCTATCGGGAACGCAGCCACCTGCGATCGGCAATTCTCATTTTGTACATGTGCCCTACGACAGCTTTAAAACGCGCGACGGCCACATCATTCTCGCCATCATCACCGACGGCCTTTGGGAAAAGTTTGTGGGTCTCACCGGTCTCGATCATCTGGCGACGGAAGAAAACAAGGTGCAACCCGGTCGTTGGAAGAATCGCACGCAGATCATGAGCGATGTCACCGCGCTGATCGCCGCCGAAGACAATGCGTTCTGGCTCGACAAGCTTCAGAAAAATGGTATTCCCTGCGCTCCTGTCAACACCTTTGCCAGCGCTTTGAACGATCCGCACGTCGCCGATCGCCGTATGGTCGTCGATGTCGCCCATCCGAACGGTCAGGTCGTGAAACAGGTCGGCAATCCGATCAAGCTGTCTGAATATCCCATCGAAGAATTCACGGCTCCTCCTTTGCTCGGGCACGATACGGACAGCGTGCTGTCCGCCTGGCTTCAATTGGGAGCGACCGAGCTCGCAGCTCTCAGGCAGGTGGGAGCGGTGCAATGAAGGAAGCTATCCACATCTGCGAGGTGGGTCTGCGCGATGGGCTCCAGAATGAGAATGCGCGGCTCTCCATCGAAGAAAAACTCGCGCTTTATAACGGACTCGTCGATGCCGGCGTCAAAACGATAGAAATCGGCAGTTTCGTGCATCCCCAAGCAGTACCTGCCATGGCTGATACCGACCGGTTGGGAGCTGTGATTCGCGCCGCGTATCCGGGTCGCGCCCGCGTACTCGGTCTCGTGATGAACGACCGCGGATTCGATCGAGCCGTGGCCGCCGGAGTCGATGGCGTCTGTATCGTGACCGTCGTCTCGGAAACTCTGTGTTTGAAGAATAATAGATGCACCGCGGACGAAGCGACTCAGATGGCCGTCCGCCTGCTCGAACGCGCGCGGCTTCTCGGACTCTATACGCGCGTTGATGTCGCAACGGCCTGGGTCTGTCCATATGAAGGTCAGATATCGATCGATCAAGTTAAGCGGCAGGCCGATCAGATCTGGGAATATCGCCCTGACGAATTAGCTTTTTGCGATAGCATAGGGCACGCGCACCCCGCACAGGTCGCTACGCTGTTTCAGGAACTCGGCGATCGTTATGAGCGCGATCATCTCGTCGCCCATTTTCACGACACAAAAGCCATGGGCTTAGCCAATGCAACGGCCGCCCTTCTGCAGGGGATTCGCCGCTTTGATGCGAGCCTCGGTGGACTCGGTGGTTGTCCTTTTGCACCCGGCGCCAAGGGTAATCTGGCGACAGAGGATTTAGTCCATCTCTGTGAAAGCATGGGATTTGCGACCGGCATTCAAGTCAAAGATCTCTGGCCTCTGGTCGCGCGCTTAGAAGCGCAGATCGGACGAACTCTCGGTGGACAGAGTCGATCTTGGTATTCATCGCTAGCCTTGCAAGAGGCGGAGAGGGGAGCGTCATGCGTCCATTGACAGCAGAAGCCTTTATCGAAGATTTCACGCCGGCAGAAAAGGAACGCGCAGCCCGCGTCGAGGCCATCTTGCCCGGTTTACGGGAACGCGTGGTTGAAGCGGACAAAAAAGGGCAGTTTGCCATCGATAATCTCGATCTCTTCCGCGAGGCTGGGCTGACCGGTTTGGTGGTGCCCGAGGAGTTTGGTGGCCTCGGCGGTGGTTTGCGCGATCTGGTCGCCGCGACCTTCGCCCTCGGCACGGCCTGCCCTTCAACGGCCCTCTGTTTTTTCTTTCATTGCAGCAGCTCATCGCGCGGATTGCTAGCGCTCGAAGCTCTCGAACAGGGACTTTTCTCGACGGAGGAAAAAGCCGAGGTGCGCGCCTTCGCTCATAAGGTGCTGCATCGCATGGGCCACGAGAGAAAATGGTTTGGTAACTTTGCCAGCGAAAGTGTGAAGAGCGAAAAAGCTCTGATCACGATTTCAACCAAAGCGCGTCGGGTGTCCGGCGGCTATCTCTTGGATGGCGTCAAGTCCTTTGGCTGTTCCACCGGCGTCGCCGACTATTATCTGGTGACCGCTCAACTCGAAGGCCATAGCGATGCGCGCGGCCTCGCCACCTTTTTCGTCGATCCGCAAGCGGCAGGCGTCGGCCAGAGGACTCAGTGGGATGCGATCGGGATGCGCGCGACCGCTACGCATGGCATCACGCTCGATCAGGTTTTTGTCGCCGACTCCGAAAGCCTGGCTTTACCCGCTGCATTTACCCGCATGATGCAAGTCAGTCGCGGAAGCTTTGTCGGCAATCAAGTGGCGGGCACCGCGGTTTATCTCGGGGCGGCTCACGGCGTCTATCACAATACGCTCGATACCCTGCTCAGTCGCAAGTTTGAAGACACAGGACGCTCCATCGCCGATTCACCCCTGCATCGCGAATTGATCGGCAAAATGGCGATGAATCTTGAAACGGCCACGCTGTGGCTCCGGCGTCAGCTGCAGCTCGAAAGCGAAGATCCTCCGCGTCATAGCAAAGCGGAAGTCGTCAAGAACTGGCGCTTGTGCAAAGGCGTCGTCGCCGATATGGCCTTTGCCGTCGCGGTCGATGCTCTCAAGGCGATGGGGACGAGCGGCACGCATAACAGCGGCGCGACAGCCCGAGGTCTGAGGGATTTGACGATGGGTCTCGTCCAAGCTTTTCCGAGCGAGCGTGGGCGCCTCGAAGCAGCTGAAATGATCGTCTCGAATAAACAGGCCACTCTGTTCGGGAGTAACGCATGAAATTTCCTCCCGGCTCGGTCGGCGCGACTTTGATGGCCATGCGCGGTGTCTGGCATGATCAGATCCAGCTGTATCACCTCAACGGTGATGCGCTGGACGAGGACACCTGGAGCGGAACGCCGGGATCTTCGCCTTATGAAAATCTCGTCTACGTTGAATTCGATGGCGAACAGTATCGCCAAACCAACGTGTGTTTTCGCGGACGGCCGCTCCACGTGCGGAGTTTTCAAGGTGTACTCCAAGACGGCCTGTTGAGATTTGCTCAGCTGGGCCCCCAAGACCCCTCGCATGTCGGCGTCGCAGCGGGACCTGGCCGCATTATTTTTGCGCCGATCGCCGTATCGCCGGCCTGGGAAAAGTATGTGGAGCCCGATGTCATCGAACTGCTCGGGCCTGGTCAAAGGTTGAGAACGACCTTGCTCTATAGGCATGGAAACGCCGCGCGCACCCTGCACGCCCGGGGTACGCTGCTGAGTCCCGACGCGAGCCGTCGCTTGCCCTATGACCCGCGCGGTCCGGACGGTCCCGTCCACGAACTCGTGCGGGCGACCCAAGTGTTCAAAGAATGAAAGGGATAGACGCGATGCCAAAGGCGACCTATAAAATCCCGCAACTGTGTAACTTCATCGACGGCGCTTTTGAAGCGAGCGAAGGACGCGGCGTGTCGCTCGTCAATCCGAGCGATCAATCACGGCTCGGCGAGCAGCAGGGAAGTTCGCCTGCCGCTCTCGAGCGAGCCCTCGCCGCCGCGGCCCGCTGTCATCGACGCAGTGATTGGTATAGCCTCGGTGCGCGCCGCGCAATCTATCTGTTGGCCATAGCCGATGCCGTCGAGCAGCATCGCGACGAGTTCGCCTACCTCGATGCCCTCAACACGGGCGTCGTGATCACGCAGACTCAATTTCTCAGTCGGCTCTTACCTTTTATTTTTCGCGGGGTGGCGCAGCAGCTGCTCGAACACCCTGATTGTCAGCCCATCAACGAGCGCATCGAACAGTGGCACAAGCCCTGGGGGCCCGCCGTCTGTCTCGCGCCGTGGAATTCGCCCTCACCGATTGGCTCGCATAAACTCGCGGCGGCGTTGGCAGCCGGCGCTCCGGTGATTCTCAAGGCATCGGAATGGACGCCTTATAGCGCCCAAAGGCTGTTCGAATTGATCGCAAGCTGCGATCTCCCGGCCGGTGCCGTTCAGTTGGTGCATGGTGCCGCTGCAGAGGGCGCGCAACTCGTGGCCGACCCGCGCGTGAAGGCCGTCTCTTTCACCGGTGGGTACCGAGGAGGTCAGGCGGTTGCGGCTGCTTGCCTGCCGCAGCTCAAACCATTGCAGCTCGAACTCGGGGGACACAATCCCTTTATCGTTCTCCCCGACGCGGACGAGAACCAGGTGGGCCGCGGACTGCTCGAAGGCATGACGCGCCTCAACGGACAATGGTGTCGAGCGATCGGCCGAATTTTTTTGCCGCGGGCACGCGCGGAAGCGATCACAGGCGATCTCCTCGAACGCTTAGCGCGTCTCAAAATTGGATCCGCTCTCGACGCGACCTCAGAACTGGGCCCTTTGATCCATCACCAGCACAAAAATCACATCGAACACGTTCTGCTCGACCTCGAAGCGCGCGGTGCGCGCGTGCAGCGCGCCCATCGTTTAGAGGATATTCCACAAGAGGGGGCGTACTTCGGCCCCACTCTCGTCAGCAGCCTCAGCCCCAATGAGGACAGGGAAGAGATCTTTGGACCAGTGGCCGTGGTCCACAGCTATGATCATCTGGACGAGGTCGAAGATTGGGTGCAAGCCAGTCCTTATGGGCTCGCAGCTTATGTGTATGGCAGAGATGAAGCGTCCTGTTATAGTCTGGCTCGGCGACTCGAAGTCGGCAGCACCAAGATCAACGGGGTCAGCATCACGAGTCTCAGTCCCAAGGCCCCGCGCAGTGCGTGGGGCATTTCCGGACTCGGTGAAGAAGGTGATTTTGAATCTTTTCGATTTTTTCAGGGCAGCACCCTGATTGGAACTTTAAACTCTTAAACCATGAGATGTGCCTATGCTCTTTAATATGTGGTATGTAGCCGCCGACCTCAGCGACATAACGGATAAGCCCAAACACGTTAAAGTCCTCGGCAAGAAGCTGGTCCTTTTCAAAGACAAGGAAGGCAACATCGCCTGCTTGAGCGATGTCTGTGTGCATCGCGGAGCTTCCCTCTCAGCCGGTCGCGTGGTCGATGGTTGCGTCGAATGTCCCTATCACGGATGGCGCTTTGATCGCCATGGTGCTGCCGTGAAGATTCCGGCGCAAGTCGAGGGAGCAAAGATTCCGCGCCGTGCTCGCGTCGATTCCTATCCTGTCGTGGTTAAATATGATTGGGTGTGGGTTTTTATGGGGGATCTACCTGCAGAAGAACGTCCTCCTCTCCCAGATTTTCCTGAGTATAACGATCCCAACTGGCGTTTGATCCGCGGTGAATATACATGGAATGCCGACTACGCCCGCGTCATCGAAAACGGTCTTGATTTCTCCCATGCGCCTTTTGTTCATCCGAGTTTTGGTGATCCTGCGCACGCCGTCATCGAAGACTTTGACGTCGAAAGTCACGAGTGGGGCGCTGGTGCGACGGTCACCTATTTGCCGCCGATGTATAAGGGCATGTGGAAAATGATCAGGCGCGAACGCACGCCCGTGCGCGCCAATCCAAGTTTTCACATGTCGGGAGGCTTGATGTGCCTCAAGGTCCATATCACCAAGACTTGGTCGCAGATCATCTTTGATGTCAACACGCCCATCGATGAGAATACGACCCACACGCGTTGGATCCACGCGCGCAACTTCATGCGTTTCGGCTGGGCCGATCGCGATGCAAAGCGCCGGGTGCAGGCCATCTTTGTGCAAGATGCGGCCGTGGTAGAAAAGATTCAGCCGCAACTTCTGCCAGTTGATCTCAGCGAAGAACTGTCGCTCAAATCGGACGGCCTGCAGATGGCCTATCGCCGCATGCGAAGAAATTTCATTAAAAAAGGTTGGTCGATCGATATCGATCATTTCAAAGACAGCGAGGATCTCAAACGCGCGCGAGTCATTCCGTCGCCTGAGCGCAACAAAGAAGAGAATAAGGACATCGAGTGGGTTTTACCGACCGTGCCTGTCCAGGTCATCACCCCTCGAAAAGCGCATCTCCACGCGGCTGGCGACGAAATTGGATTGCATTGAAGGGGCACGCGGAATTAAAGTTCTTGCGAGTTGATCAAACCATCTTCAAGGAGAGTAGTATGAAAAACATGATGTTCAGTCTCGGTCTCTTGCTCGCATCGAGCATCGGCTTCGCCGCAGCTAACGATGAAGGTTTGGACGAAGTGCGCGCAGGCACCCTCTATGGCAGCTGTGATTTCAAAGGTCAGTTTGCATCAGGTTGCATGGAGTTCACCGACGGCACCTGGACCGATGCGACCATGCAAGATTATTGCGTGAAGAACAGCAAAGAAGGCACTAACCCTGTGCTCGTCAAAACTGAATGCAGCAAAGCAGCGTACAACACGGCCTGCGTGATGACGACGGCTGATGGTTCGACCGTCAGTACCTACGTCAACAACATGCCTGCATTTATCTGTAAAAAGTATATGAGTGGCGAGTTGGTGAAACGCCCCGAGGCAGGTTGGTAAGTATCTGATCGCGCCGGGTATATTACCCGGCGTTCATGAAGTCGCCTCCCCTCAATGCCAATCGTACCGCAAGAATAGATGATATACCCGCCCCAATAAGTTCAAGTAATCAATAAAAAAAATTGCAAATCCAAATTTGTATTACAGTTTTGTGCCTATAGGTCCGATTCCGAGCTTGAATTTGGTGGCACGTAAAATGTTTCAATTAGAAAAGAATTAGGATTTAAAGCATGAAAGTAAAAGTTGCATTGATTTCAGCTCTTGGCCTCAGCCTCAGCGTCGCCTGCAGCAAATCAAGTTCGAGCAGCGCAGGGACCACTGCTGCTGCTGCCGGTGGGACAGAAGGAGGGACGGTGGCGGATGATGTAACAAGCCTCAAAGATCTCTCCCTAACAGGGGTTCTCAAGATATCGCTGCCTGATTCCGTCAAAGCCCAGGGCACGACGGCAAGTGGATTGCGTCTGACAGGAGCAAAGTCATTTGAAGCCTGTAAGCTGCGTTCGGAAATGAAAGAAGGACTTTCAAACATTGCCGAACTCGCTAGCACTTTTTGCTTTCTTGAAAACGATCCCAGCATCACCTTTGGCAAGAAATACAATATTGATTTCTCGGCTCTTATGGGTGGCGCGAGCGGCGGCGAGAGTGGCGGTGAGAGTCCCGGCGGTGCCCCGGCTTCCCCTGATCAAGCGGCTCCCGAAGGCATGGATCCATCCAACCTCCCGCCTCCTCCCGGAGCTTTGCGTTTGACCCAATCGGGTATGCCGACGTCTCTTCAACTCTGGATTGACAATGCGACAGCGGGCAAGCTTACCGTCTATCTCTGTCAGGATAAGAAATTGAATCAGATGATCGAAATCACGGGCGCGAAATCGGGCGAAGCTAAAGGTCGCGTGATTATGAAACAGACGATGGATCTTGGTGAATTTGCCATGACATTCCATCGCGCCATGAACTTTGACAGCAAGTATACCGACAAAGATATTACATCGGTAACAGTCAAAGAACTGATCGAAACGTCTTCGACACAGTTCGGCTCAGAAAAGGCGAGACGCCTTCTCTCTTTAGCCCTGTCGGATACAGGGGTGAGCAAAGTATTGAGCTCCTTCTCAGGAAGTTTCCAAGGGAGTGACAATGCTTTTTCATCCGTGGGAGCGTTTGATTCGGACTTCGGTTCCGTGATTGCCAAAGGCTCGGCGAGCTTCCCTGGCTCCGAGGAACCCGTCGATTTTAGTAATGAATCGTTCTTTGACGGAGGGAGCTTTATCGTCGATCCCGCCTCTTATCCCGCCGCCTTTGGTGCCGCAGGCAAAGTTAAG
>CANJJY010000055.1 GCA_947474445.1 Oligoflexaceae bacterium | reverse complement strand
CAAAAAACTAATGCGCTGATGCCGCAAGGCTGCGTCGACAGCCGTCGGCTCAAATCCACTGAGACAGACAAGCCCTCCCAGCAAACATCGGAGAGCGATCTGAAAACCACCGATATGAGCCAGATCCAAACTCAACAGCCAGCTATCACCGGCCTGTGCCTCGTAAAATTGCAAACTCGCCCGCGCCGAACACATGAGACTCCGGGCGCTATGCTGCACAGCCTTCGGGTCTCCACTCGAACCAGAGGTGAAAATATATATCCACGGCTCTTCTGGCCTCAGCCGACTCGACCTCTCCGGCAAAGCTGTGTCTCTCGCAACTCGATGGGGTCGCGTGAGGACAGCGGCATCGGTCCCTCGCAGAACGCTCGGACTGATTTGAAAATCAAAAGACAAGGCCCCGCAATAAGCATCGAGCTGATCAACCCGCAGACGCGAGGGAAGCAGCGCTAGACTACAGCCCTCCTCATAGGCAGCCAGAGCGCAGAGCCAGGTCTCATAAGCATTCAACCCATGAACGATGAGGCGCGCCCCGCGCGGCACTCCTGCCTCTCGCCACCGCTGTCCCAGAGCGCTCACATCCGCGAATAAGGTCTCAAAAGTCCGCGCGACGTGGCCATCATTCCAGGCGATCATCTCAGCGCGCTGGCCGTAAAAATCTTGGAGATCGAGCTGATCAATCATGACCAAAGCACCTCCTCGCCCGTAACTTCAGGCCAATCTTTGATAGAAAAAAAAGGCTGATCGGGCCATCTCAAGCGTCCAGTCTTAAGTTCTGCGGCAAAAGGAAAATCATCGTGCAAAAAGGCACGCTGAGTCCCAAAGCCCAAGGCTTCCGGAACAGTCACGCAGCGACCGTAGATCCACGCATAGAGATGCAGACTCAGACTGCTCTCATAGGCATTGCTGAGAACCAGTCTTTTCGGAGACTCTGAGGCCTTCAGCATCGCTTCGACAAAGCGTCTAAAACCGATCACGTTGGGTTTTAAAACACTCACGCGTTCCAGGTCCTCAGGACTCAAGGCTTTAGTGCCTGCGCCCCATGCGATCTCATCGCGTGCTAAAGGCCAGGGCAGGAGACGCTTGATGCGATCATCCTCACTGGGATCTTCCCAATAATCGATCGGCCAACCGCGCAGAGCCTCAGTCCAAAAAGCAGCCGTTTCCGCATCCAATCGGCCGTTGGCATCGAGACGCAAACGAAGCTGCGGCCCCATAAAAGCCCGGAGCTCGGAGAGTCGCTCCAACTCGACCGCACGATCCAAACGCCCAACCTTGACCTTGATCGTCTGATAGCCAGCTTGCTTTAAGTCCCTGAGGTCCTGCCACCAGTTCTGATCGGCGGCGGGAGTGAGGTGCAGCAATCCACAGAGCGGAACGAAGCGATCCGTCTCATGCTGCGAAAGAGGCCAGCGCTCCGGATGTTGGCCGATGTTCCAACTCATCCTCAGCATATCAAGGCTACTCTGCGTCGCCGGCGTCCACTGTTCATCTCCCGCCTCGAGCGACCGCACGCGATCTTCGCGATGTGCAGCTGCCCAACGCCGCCAAAGATCGGCGGCTTCCGTCAGCGTCTCGCGATGCAGTCCAGGCAGAGGAGCGCATTCCGCGAGAGCTAAGGACACCCCTCCATCGCTCACTTCAATCCAAAATCCCCGTCTCTCCGCGAGCGTCACCTCACCCACTCGGATAGGAGTCCGCAGTGCGCGCTGATAGAAACGGAGAACGAGTTGCATGACTCACATCGCTATTAAATAGATGAAAGCCAGGGCATATAAAAAATTAAACAAGGCCGTCCGCTTCAAAGCTAGGTTGAGCCGCATGGGAGGACCTGCCTGCAAAAGAGGAACGAGGAAACGCGCAATATAAAGCGCCGCGAGACCGCTCAGAATAAATCCCGTGATCAAGGC
Source organism: Oligoflexaceae bacterium (assembly GCA_947474445.1). Lineage (GTDB taxonomy): Bacteria > Bdellovibrionota_B > Oligoflexia > Oligoflexales > Oligoflexaceae > Oligoflexus. The sequence goes on along the minus strand of CANJJY010000055.1, from coordinate 12,999 downwards.
GTCATGGGCTTGACCATACAGGGTGAAGAACAGGGCACTCACACCCAAGAGAACAAGCGGTATCCGTCGCGCCCCAACCTCGCTACTCAGCGTCGCCAGGGTATGTTTGCCAGCTCTGGCATCACCGTCGCGATCGCGCGCATTGTTGATCGCCATGATCGCAGCGGCTATACACCCCGAACCCACTCCCCAGAAAGCCAAACTCCCATCGACGCGATGAGTATGAAGATAACTCGTGCCCATCACCGCCACCGGCCCAAAAAACACGAGAGCCACAGATTCCCCCAGCGCATAGTAGGCCAGAGGAAAGGGTCCCGCCGTGTAGGCATATGCCGCGAGACCGCAGGCTGCAGCCACCTCAAGCATCAGGTAATCAGGAGCTTGCCAAAAGAGAAGCGCAGCAATCGCCCCTGCCGCCGCAAAACAAAGATAATAAGCCCGTTTCACCGCACGCGCTGACAGCCATCCGCTGTGCACGACCCGCGGCGGCCCTAGACGCGGTCCTTGATCGATACCTTTCTCGGCATCCTTCGCGTCATTGACGAGATTGGCCGCTGATTGCAGAAAAATCACGAGGAGAACAGCCGCGGCAGCTGCGCTCCAGGCGAAGGGAGTTTCGCCCGTCAGGCGACTGCGCCAGGCAAAGCCCAAACCAATCAGGACGGGACTGAGACCGACGAGAAGAGTCGGTGGTCGCAGCGCCGCGACCCACTTTTTCCAAGAATTTGGCGCCACCGTCAGCACGTGGTTCATAGCTATACCTCGCGCAAGAGTTGAAGATACTGCTTATCTGCATCGGGGCTCTGCCAGCATTCGATGAGACACGATTGCCCAGCTTTTAAAGCTCGCTCGTAGGCCGCTCCGAGTTCTGCTGCATCGCGACAAAGCGTATAAGGAATATCGGCCATCTGCGCAATACCGGCAAACTGCAGCTCGTGCGGCGTGCTGATCAAAGGATCTTTGACCCAGGCGTGAGCGGCGATGGGCAGAGTTTCAAAGATGCGACCGCCACCGTTGTTGACCAACACGACGATCACCGGAGAAGCGAGCGATTTGAGACCGACCACCGAATTCAAATCATGCAGCAGCGAAATATCACCGATCACCAGCGTCCACATCTCCTCGCTCGCTCGCGCGAGACCCATCGTCGTGGCGAGAAGTCCTTCTATCCCGCTGACACCGCGGTTGGCTTCGATGCGCGGCAGACGTCCGGGATGGAAGAGCCAGCTATCAAAAGCGCGTATCGCTAAAGAGTTGCCCAAAAAGAGTCCGTGCCCCATGCGTGGCAAGAGGCCGTTTAAAGTTTGGGCCACATCGGCAAATCCAAACAGCGGGCTTCGAACCTCCTGAAGATCATGACGCAAGGCTTCGGTACGGGCCATCAGCGCGTCATGCGCCGCACTCGATTGGGATTCCTCGACGCGCAGGGCGATCAGCAAACTACTCAGAGAAGCCGTGCTCTGCATGCGTTGCGGCAGGTGCATGGGATCCTGCGCCCCTTCCTGGGAACTAAACACCCAGTAAACGGGGGGGTTCGCCGTCTTCAAAAAATCATCGAAGTGTCGCGAAACCAAGCGTCGCCCCACATGAACGACCATGTCAGGCGCATAGGCGGCTAAGAGCGCGGCCATACGTGGATGTCCCACATCGAGGATCTCATGCTCGCAACGCCCCTTGAGCCCAGAACCGATATCGACCAGACAGGGCCAACCAAGCTGCCTTTGCAGGAGAAGGGCCGCGCGTCGATCGCTATCGCGGGCGAGCCGTCCGATGACGAGGAAACCCCTTTGACTCTGCCGCAAGGTATCGCGGAGATACTGAGCGGCTGCATCACTCAGTTCCGTCGCCTGACTCAATTCCGAGGCGCCTGGCAGCACCTCCAGAGCCTGCATCGCCTGCCGCACGCGATCGGCGGAAGGTCCATCCGCGACGGCGACCGGATCAAGCGGCGTATGAAAAGGTAAATTCATGTGAACAGGACCTTCGGGTGCTGCCATGGCCAGCGCGAAAAGATCCCGGCTGTATCCTATCCAAGCTCGCTCTTGCAGATGAGCATCTGGCGCTGGAAAATCAAAGCTCTGTTTCACAAAACGACCGAACAATTGTCTCTGATCGATCACCTGCTGCGCGGCGGCATGCACCAATTCAAAGGGTCGATCGGCCGTCACCACGATGAGGGGAACCTGATCGGTGTTCGCTTCAGCCAAGGCAGGCAAATAGTTAGCCCCGGCGGTGCCTGACGTGCACATGAGAACACTCGGCTTCTGGCTCGCTTTAGCAGCCCCCAAGGCCTGATAGGCCGCCGCCCTCTCGTCGAAGCAGGAAACGATGGTGAGATCGTCATGCATCTGCAAAGCCGCGATCAAGGGCGCATTGCGATAACCGGGTGATACAAAAAAGGAATGAACGCCCAGCTTTTTCCAGGTAGCTATGAGGAGCGAGGCAGCAAAAAGATTCCAGTTCTGCGTGGCCCATGCGGTCCGAGGCTTTTCGATAGAAGTAGTCACGGGCGCTCCCTAAAGAGAATAGCTTTCCGAGGAACGATCCTGCCGCGGCATCGCCTGAGTGGGTGACAGAAGACCCAGAAAATTTTGCATCTTGAGCTCAGTCTCTCGCCACTCGCTCTGGGGATCAGAAGCGGCGACGATGCCGGCTCCTGCAAAGATGTGAATGAATGTTTCGCGGATGAGGGCTGATCGGATGCCGATAGCAAATTCGCCGCGTTCTTCACCGAGCAAGCCGATATAGCCAGCGAACCAGCCTCTCTCGAAACTCTCGTGATCGGCGAGAAAACGCAAAGCTTTCCCGCGCGGCACACCGCCGACAGCCGGCGTCGGATGAAGATTTTCCAGCAGTTCAAAGCCGCGTGCGCCGCCGCTCCAGAGTCCTTGAAAACGAGTCCGCATATGCTGGACATGCTGCAGCCGCAGAATTTCTTCGGCTTCGACGGCAGAAAACTGAAGGCCAGCCGCTCGCAGCTGATCGGCAATCGTATCCGTCACCAGCCGATGTTCATGCTGGTCCTTGACCGAGTTCTGCAGATCGTGGCCTTCGCTCCTGTCATCAGCTTTTGAAGCGCTCCGACGCCGCGTACCGGCGATGGCATCGATCGCAAAGCTTTGACGATCCCAAGCGAGGACTCGTTCCGGAGATCGACCGAGGAACATGCGCCCGCTCGGCGTCTTCAGGGCAAAGACAAAAGCCTCTTCCGACACACCGAGCAGCTGGCGCAAGAGATTCACGCCATCGACGGCCGCTTTGAATTCCAGACTGATCGAGCGGCTGAGAACGACCTTGCTCAAATCATCGTGCTGCATCGCAGCGATGGCCAGCTTCACCTGCTCGACCCATTCATCTCGCCCCGGTTGATCGCGTCTGATAAGATAAGCTGGGAGCCGACTGAGAGGTGTTTCGCTCGTCACGTCGAGCAAACTGCGCTGGATCTCTTCTGCTTCCCTTAGAAGCTGGGCCCGTTGCGCCTCGCGATCGCTGGCCTCATCTTTGCGAGCATAGAGCCACACATGCAGCCCATCGCTTTTTTGACAAAACAAGAGCCGCGGCAGAATCCACTGAGGCCCTTGCAACTCTCCCCACATCGCGCTCACTTTTCCGCTCGGATCCCATTCAAAGGGCCGGCCGCCGAAAATATGAACTCCACAGGGTGCTTCGTGTCCAAAAGCAAGAGGATCGGACCAAAGCAGACAGGCCCCGAGCCCCATCCAGAGATCGCTGCGTTCGCGACTGCGCCAGCAAAAGGCCCAATCTTTCTCACGCTGCAGCCAGCTCCAAGGCATAGAAGACGATGGCAGCTTCCAGCTGAGTCGCATCAATTGATGCTGGCCCATGCGATGATCGCTCCAAGCGGCTGTCTCGAGCCATGGAGCGAGCGCCGTTTGAGGAAGGTCTGCTGCTGAAGTCACAGCTTATCGCCCCTGTATAAATTGACGATTCCGAAGGAGAGATTCTTGAACTGAACTTTCTCAAAGCCGGCCTTTTGCAGGAGAGCGGTAAAGTCCTGGCCGTAAGGAAATTCTTCTATGGTTTGATTCAGGTAAGTATACGCGGTGGCGTGACCCGAAAGCATGCGTCCGATCGCAGGCAACACATGGCGCAAATAAAACAGGTGTCCGGCGCGCACGATCCGCGACTGCGGCAGCGCAAATTCGAGGATCAAGGTTCGCCCATTTGGTTTCAAGACGCGATGCATCTCTTTCAGACAAGCGAGAACGTCGGGAACGTTGCGAATTCCAAAGGACATCGTGATCGCATCGAAGCTTGCTGCAGCATAGGGAAGACGTTGCGCATCGCCGACTTCCAGAGAGATCTTTTGGCTCAAACCGCGGGCCTGAACCTTGTCGCGGCCGAGGGCTATCATCCCTTGCGACATATCCAGCCCCGTCACGCGATCCACGCGTGGACTGCGAATCAGTTCGAGGGCTACGTCAGCCGTTCCCGTCGCCAGATCCAAGACAGTCAACCCAGGCCGAGAAGGCAGGGACCGACGAATCGCGCGACGCCACAGACGATGCAAACCGAATGAAAGAACGCTATTAATGAGGTCATATCGACCTGCAATGGCATCGAAGATGCGGTAGGATTCACTTTTGGCGTGAGGAAGGCTCATGATTCCCTATCCGGCTGACTGTTCACGACTATATAAACCTTTTGCAAGAGGCGATTCAACCAAAATCCAGGCTTTCGGAAGGTCTGTCGAGCCGAGTCTTTTGTATTGGCTAGGAAGGGACTTGCCTTCAAGACCGTATCGAGGAATATATAGAGGCAGGTTGGTTGACAGGCGCCCACAGTTTACAGAAGCATAAACCGGGTTTGAAGTCGTCCAGAGGCCTTTTTAGATGAGAGTATCTACCGTGAGCATTTCGTCTTTAGCCCAAATTTTGTCGCCAGAGCTTTCTCAAAGCATCCAGCGACTCGACTTCAGCCTCGACACGTGGCAACGCAACCCTCGCATCGGCGATTTGCTCGGCAAGACAGTGCTCAGCGGTGGCAAGCGCCTGCGTCCCTTGATGACCTTTATGATGGCCGATTTCTTTGGGATTGCCCACGATCAAATCGAACCCTACGGCCGCATGATAGAGCTCGTGCATGCCTCGACTCTCGCGCATGACGACGTCGTCGACAATGCCGATCTGCGGCGCGGCGAACCTTCCATCAATGCGATCGCCACCAATAAAAAAGCGGTTTTGGCCGGTGATTACTTGCTCGCCTATGTCCTGCAGGAAATCGCTCGTTCGGGCAGGAACGACCTCGTCATCGAGATGGCGAGCATCATCGCCGATCTCGCCGAAGGGGAATGGCTGCAGATCGAGAACAGCGAAAAGCCAGATTTGTCCTGGCAAGACATCGAACTCGTCGCGCTGAAGAAAACAGGATCTGTCCTACGCTGGTGCTGTGCGGCGCCCGTCCTTCTCGCCGAGCTCAACGAGAGTTTTCTCCTGCGTGCCCGCCGGCTCGGCGAGGCTATCGGCATTGCTTTTCAATTGACGGATGATATCCTCGATTTTAAGCGGCGCGACGGCTCAGAAGGAGCTGACCTCAAAAACCGTGTCGTGAATGCCGTGATTTTCGAAGCTCTCTGCCTCGAGCAGGGCCGCGATCAGCTCGATATGACGACGATTCAATTGATCGAACCGCGCGAGACCCTCGAGGCCGCCATTCAAAAAGTCCGCGGTCGCGTCGATCAGCTCGTCGCCGAAGCTCAGGGCTTGCTCCTTGAGTTAGCCTCTGAACTCAAGGCGCAGCGAGGACTCGGGGAAACCGCCCCACTAGCCTCCTTGCAGTCCTTAGTTTATTTTCTCGCACAACGTATATAGTTGCATGGCATGACAAAAAAAGAGGACATGAGCAAACAGCCCTTGGAACTCGATGAATTCGCCAATCAAGTTGGCCATTTCATGGAGTATTGGGGATTCAAGAAGGTTCATGGGCAGATCTGGTGTCACATCTATCTCTCCAAGCATCCCCTCGATGCAGCTGAACTCATGCAGCGTCTTCGCATCTCCAAAGCGCTCGTCAGTATTTCCCTCAAAGAGTTGCTGGATTTTGGTGTGCTCGAAGAAGCGGGCAAGAGTCAGCGCGGAACGCGCCTCTATAAAGCCCGGGACGATCTGGGCGCGACCATCCTCGACACTCTGCGTCGCCGCGAGCGTAAGATGATGGCGCGCATCCTCGCTGCTTATTCTCTGCTAGAAAAACTAGATGAAGACGAACTGATAGAACACGACATCGAAAAGCAAAAAGTTCATTTTCTTGGTGCCATCATTCGATTGGTCGATCAGAGTCTCGATCAGATGATCAAGAAACAGAATGGATCGATTTTTGACCTCATGAGTCTTTTGGCCAAGACGATGACGCCCGCTACGCCTCCGTCCTCACCTGCACCCTCTTTAGGCAGTCCGTCTTCGGTCTTTCCGCCTGACGCTTCACCCTGAATTTCGCTTTGAGTTTGTTTTCTTAGGTATCGATTGTTCCGCCCCGCGACCCTTTATCGATGAGCATCAATGAGAGCAAGAGTCAGCGTGATCTTGGCAATGGCCTTCTGCTTATCCGCATCACTGATCCCTATCTCCCAAATCTGCGTCTTGTTACCGAGATGCAACGCTTCCGCTACAGCTCGCAAGCGCGTTCCCGGCAAAGCGGGACGCAGATGCAAGGCATTGAGATTCTGACCAACAGCTCGCTTGGCAGTGCCGTGGAGCGAAAGATTTCCAGCGATCGAGCCCAGACTCTCACCTATCAAACACGACACTCCACCGTGCATGATGCCGTGCGGCTGCAGGAACATATCAGTGACGGTGCAAGCAATGGCCAGGTGGCGTTCACCGATCTCGGTGAAGACGATACCCAAACTCTTTTCCAACTGAGGTAAGCTCTGCATGAGCCCATCGAGGCTCAGACCACTTGGAAAAAGACCCATGTCGTGACCTCTAAAGGGCAAGAGTGTTTAGGAGTTCCATGAGCTTATGTTCAGTCTCGTTGCGCTTACCAAGACACTCCACAAGGGGAGCGATTTGATACTTGCCATCACGTACAACTGTCGCGACTGCAACTTCGCCATCGACCAAGGCCTGAACGGCCATGTTACCCATCAGAGAACCGATGAAGCGGTCACGAGCGGACGGATTGCCACCGCGCTGAATGTGACCGAGGATGCACAGCTTGGCATCCATCTGATAATGATCTTTCAGCTGTTGCTGGTACAGATGACCGAGACCTTCCTTTTCACCTTCTGCGACGATGATGATAGAGGACTTTTTGCCTCGAGCCACGCCACGTTTGACGTTGGCGGCGACGGTCGCAAGATCCACTTCCCGGTCTGGAAATATAACCGCCTCGGCCCCTGTCGCGATAGCCACTGTGATCGCTATCATGCCGGATGAGCGGCCCATGACTTCCACGAGGAAGCTGCGATCGTGAGAGGTAGCCGTATCGCGAATCTTATCGATCGCTTCGACCGCCGTATTGAGGGCGGTATCGAACCCTACCGACAATTCCGTTCCATCGATGTCGTTATCTATCGTCCCAGGGATACAAGCCACGGGGATGCCGTGCTCGCGATGGAGAAGATGCGCCCCATTAAAGGAGCCGTTTCCACCGATAACGATCAGCCCCAAAGCACCTAACTGCTGCAAAAAGGCAGCTGCTTCGAAGCGATAGCTGGGCTCCATGAAGCGCAAGCTCCGAGAACTATAGATGACGGTCCCACCACGCTGAATAATGTTGCCGACCGACGATAGATCGAGGTGAACAATCGACTTGTCGAGCAGGCCTTCGAATCCCTTGTAAATACCGTAAACATCGAGATTGAGGCTGTAAGCCGTCCGCACCACGGAGCGAATGGCGGCGTTCATTCCTGGGCCATCTCCCCCACTGCACAGCACGGCGATCGATTGCTTCTTCATACTCGTCTCCTTCGACTCGGTCTCACGCTCATCGTTCTTTGTTTTGTAAAGGTTTAACCGGGCTCAGACAATATCTTTTAGGCGTCGCCGCGGATCTTGCCTTCCAGTTCCGTCCAGCGCGTATAGAGCCGTTCGACCTGATCTTGAGCGCTTTGCAGCTGAGCCGAACTAGCGACCAGCGCCTGCATATCCTGAGTTGCTGAGGCCGCATCGACCGCCTCTTGGGCTTGATTCAGGGCCTGTTCAGCTTCGAGGATTTGACCTTCCATGAGATCGTACTCGCGCTGCTCCTTGTAAGAGAGTTTGTTTGATTTGGTCGGGCGCGCTTTGTTTCCGGCCGATCCCTTCTCGCGATCGCGCTTGCTGTCGCTCTTCATTTCATCGCGCAGGGTTTGTTCCCATTGATCGTAGGAGGCATAGGCTTCGATCCCACCATCGCGCATGAGCCCGAGAAACCCCGTACAGAGTCGATCGAGCAAGTAACGATCGTGCGATACGATCATGATGGCTCCGGGAAAATCATCGAGACTGTCTTCCAGCGTCTCGAGCGTATCGATATCGAGATCGTTGTTGGGTTCGTCAAGCAGGAGGACATCGGCTTTTCTGAGCATGAGCCGCGAAATGATGACTTTCGCCTGTTCACCTCCCGATAGCATGCCGATGGGCTGATCGAGCTGCTCGCTGCGGAACTGAAAGCGCCGGGCCCACGAGACGACGTGGATCGGTCGCCCTTGGAAAATCACATTGTCCTGGCCATCGCTCAAGGCTCGCTTGAGGGTCCATTCGCCCTGCAAGGACTCGCGCCCTTGATCGAAATAGACGAGCTCGAGCTGAGGCACGCTTTGGATAGTACCTGCTGTCGGTTGAATCTCGCCGGCCATGATTTTCAGCAGACTCGATTTACCTGTCCCATTGTCACCCAAGACGCCGATGATCTTGCCGGGGCTCAGGACCAGATTCAAACCGCGGAACAAAGCCTTTTCACCAAAGCTCTGACCGATATCTTTGAGCAGCATCAATTGCTTGCTCTTACGACCCGATCCTTGGAAATCGATATCGCTGCTCTGTTGCTGCAGCCGCTGCCGCATGTCCTGCATATCGCCCTTCATGCGCATGGCTTCGTCGATCCGCGATTTGGATTTGGTCCCGCGCGCCTTGGGCTGCCGCACCAACCATTCGTCTTCACGCCGCAACTTGTTCGCCAGCGATTGCTGCTCGCGCATCAGGTTTTGCAGGTACACGGCTTTGGATTCAATAAATTGGGTGTAGTTCCCTTTATCGCAGCGATGCGATCCTGGGTAGAGCGAATGAATTTCCAGGATGCGCTGCGTGGTCCTATCGAGAAAATAGCGGTCGTGACTGACGAGCGCCCAAGCGAAAGGGGCTTGTTTGAGAAAGTCCTCCAGCCAGATGACCGAACGAATATCCAAATGGTTGGTCGGTTCGTCAAAGAGCACGAGGTCAGGACTGTTGAGCAGAGCACAGGCGATCGCCAAGCGCTTCTTCCAACCTCCAGACAGGGTGCGAACCTGAGCTGAAAAATCTTCGAATCCGAAGCGGCTCAGAATCTTTTGCGCCTCGATCTGGCTTGAGTCGATCGGCAATCGCTCTCGACGCGCCACTTCGGCCAGAGTCTCTTCTACCGTCAACTCAGGATCGAGGTGGGCCTGCTGCTCGACGTAAGCGATCCGGAGCTGTTTCTTGTAGGAGATCTGCCCTTCGTCAAGCGTCTCCAGACCGGCGAGTATCTTGAGGAAAGTGGACTTACCCGCTCCATTAGGTCCAATGATCCCGAGCCTTTCGCCATCCTCGAGGGTGAGGTTGAGATCTTTAAAGAGGACCTTGTGGGTCATGGCCTTACTTACATTCTGACAACTGATCAAGACGCTCATCGTCCATCCTTACGCTACTGACTGATTACTCTTCTTAGCACGGGCCTGGGCTGAGGCCCAAGCTGTAGGCCTCCGAGGCAAAAAATGCCTACACAGGTAGGTTGATGCGACAAAAATGCTATAATACAAAAAAGCGCTCATTCAACTCCTCCGGAAGAACCGAGAGACTTGGTCGCACAAGAAAGGAAACAGACATGAAGCTACGGAACGTTGTCACCATAGGTACCCTGCTCTGGTCATGCGCGACTGTCGGGCGGGCGGAGGAAACCCCTGCGTCGGTCAGCCTCCAGTTCTCGGGGATTAAGTACGCTCAAACGTCGAAAACCTCGAAAGTCAGCGGAAGCGAGGCCACGACTAAAACCAACACGGTCGCCACCAGCGATCTCGTCGATGCCTACCTCTGGGTGACCATAGGCAAGTTCAACTTCTACGCCTACCCTTTCCAGGATGCGAGCGCCTTGTTCAGCGCGAGCTATATGGTGCGCGACGACATCGAATGGGGCTTTGATATTGGCTACAACACGATCAAAGAAGACGAACCAAAAAGCGATAAAACGCGGAATATCTATGGGACTTTCGCGACTTACTACGTGAATGCAGGGCCCTTTAGCCTTGAGAATTCCTTGACTCTCGATCTAACCAAAACCAGCACGCTCACGACCAGCGAAACTGGAATGGAAACCAAGGATTCCATGAAAGGCAACTTCTTCAAGCTTGCTGTCGTTGCGCTCTACCCCTTGAGCAAGAATGCCTGGTACTTCGGCGGTATCAATTATTCGATTCAGAATGACAAGGATGACAACGGCCAAACCGATACTTATAATCAGTTCGGCGTGACCCTCGCTGGCCTGCGCGTGACCCTGTAAGGTCGCACGTCGGAGACAGAGGTTTACTTCAAGCAAAACGGGAGATCGATCGCCGATACTCCCGTTTTTTGCGTCTTTTTTACCTACGTTATTTGAGGATTTCGGCCATAGCACTGGCACTTAGCACAGCTGTATCCACACCATCATCGTTCACATCGAGCTTATCGGTAGGCCATTTGCGGGCCGCGGCTGGGGTTGCATGCTGAAGGATCGATGCGGCCCCCTGAATCTGGGCTGCTGTCCGCCCTTTTTTTGCCGATGCGGCTAAGGCTCCATGACAATCCATGCAGCCGCCTTGCGCCGCTGCAGAACTATAGAGAGCCTGCATGGTCGTCTTTTCGCTCGCTGACGCTGCCGTCCGTATCGCCAGTTTCGTTCCAGGCGCTGGAGTTGCAGCCGGTGCCGGGCTCTTGCCCGTTGCTGTAACAGGGCTCGACTTCGCTCCCGTCGCCGGGGTCGTGGCCGGGGCATTGGCCGTGGGACTTGCGGTCTTGCCTTGATTGCCGGTCGGTTGAGCCGTTGCTCCTTGCACCGCGCCTTTGCCTTCATAGACGGGAGCCGACCCGCAGGCTACCGCGGAAAAATAAAAAGGTAGAATCAGCCAGAACCATCGGCTCTCTTTGCTTGCAAGAACTTGATGTCGCCTGTAGCCCGTCATCGTCTTTACCTTTTCATAGTTCGCTGCTCGTTCACTCAGATACTGCAAAACGCAAGCCAGATCCCAACTATCGACTTTTACAGCTTCATGCGGAAAACACTGAGTATTTGTCGCTTTAGAACCTGACAGGGAGACCAGGGCGCCTCAAAAATTTATTGAGTTGTTCTCGATAGATTCGGGAATTCTTACCGGAAGTAGACAGTGTTACATTTTCTAGCATCGACAGAATATGGACCAAATCGCGACCTTAGAGCTAAACCTCAGATAATTCTGCACCTAGCATCAAGATGTAACAATCATGAATTAAAGACAAAAAAATAATTTCTCAAGTTAAGAAAACGAACGCCGATAAGTTTATTGCACATGAGATGGAGGGCTTGGCAGTGAGCAAAGTGAAGAAAATAAGCGGAATCCTATTTCTCCTCATCAACAGTCTTCTCGTGACGGGAAGCGAAGCTCCTGAGATCAACAAGCTCACGTCCCATGCGAAAGCGCATGATTCAGACATAAGCCGCGAGAAAAGTGTGAAAGCTGTCGAAGAATGGGTATTAGTGGTCGAAGGCTGAGAAGCATCCGATCCCTGGTTATATTTGCATCCTATCCCTCATTTCCTTAATTGCCCCTTTGAGTTCAACTCAAAGGGGCTTTTTCTTTGATACGAGGGTTTCCCTTCAGGGACCTAGCTGCACCCAGCTCCAGTTGCGACCGGCATGGGCACCATCCCTTCGAAAGGAATGCCAGGTTTCCTTTTCCCGTTTGGTGCAGGTTCTGACGATTGTGATTTTTTCCGGTGGAATTTTAAAGCGAGCCATCTGAAGAAGAGCGGCAGTGGAGAGGTCGAGATGCCAACGATCGCCCTGGCCTTTGCTCGATGCCAAGGCCAGTTCGAAGTCGTTCATCTGAAATGGGCCTTTTTGAAAGGCATCGATCAATTCAGGTCCGACCTCAAAGGCATCCAGACTGATGCAGGGTCCTAATGCGATTTCCGTCTCGGCCCATGACCAATGGTTTCTCTGCATCCAACGCAGGGCTTCGCCTAGAATATCGCCGGCCAAACCTTTCCACCCCGCATGCAGCGCCATGACTCCCCGGGGATTCACGATGAGGATAGGCAGACAGTCTGCGGTCTTTACGCCCACGATCTGGCCTCGGGTTTGACTGATCAATCCATCCCCAGGTTCCAGCCGACCCTGCACCACAGCAGGCACTTCGATGATCGTGGCACTATGAATTTGATCGAGAGCGATGGTCTGCGAGGGCCGATCGCTAGCGCGTCCGGTAAAGCCATGGAGTATCCCTCGCTCGGTCCATCGGGGGATGTGATCCTGCGAAGGGAGCCACTGAACCTCTTGCAAATAGAGAAAAGACGACGATCGCTCGAAGGCCATCAGAGAATTAACCCTCCGCTTCCGCCCGGCGACGCGGTTTCTTACCCGGGGCTTTAGCGGCTGACGCTTCGCCTTCCCCAGCATAGAGAAAGGCAGCCAGTGCAGCGAATTCGAGGCTTAGTTTGTGGCTAGGTTTGAAAAAAGCCAAGGGAACTCCGGCTCCATGACTTTCGCGCATCAGAATCGACGAGCTGAGATAGGGCTCGAGCACGGGCAGTCCGCGGGCCTGGAGGCGTTCGATAGCAAGGCGCGGAAGCTTTGCCTGCGACTGGAAAT
>CANJJY010000054.1 GCA_947474445.1 Oligoflexaceae bacterium | reverse complement strand
GCTCGGGAGCTGCCTTTATTGAAAACAATAAGGATATGATCCTGCATATTGAAACCCCTGACAGTGGCCTCAAAACGAGCACAGCGATCGAAGTCGTCTTGAACGGGAGCGTCGTAGGGGATCAAGCTCTGAACAACGGCACGGTTGATTTTCGGATCAAGCCGCGCGCCGGCATTAATATTCTGTCGCTCCACTGGCGAACGGCTGCCTATCGCAGCAGTTCTCTCAATCGCGATCTCCGCTTCTACGCGATGTAATCGCTCCTGAGAAAAAGCGGTATGATGGCGGTCCAAACGTCGCCGATTTTTTGATGACCTCATGCCGCATCTCTTCTTTCTCCCCTCTATCGCTCGCCCTTTTTGCGCCGCAAGGTCGACATCGCGTGTTGCATTCTGCTGAATCTCACGCAGGTTGCAATTCTGTGGGATTTCTTCTATAGATTCTTTAAACCTAGGCAGAACAAATTAAATTTCAGAGGATTGATCATGACAAGTCGGATGGTAGGGGGTTTGATTGCATCGTTACTTGTTTGTTTCACGACGGCTCTCCACGCGAAAGCGCTGGTGGTTGGCTTTTCGCAGATAGGTGCGGAAAGTGCATGGCGGACCGCAGAAACCGAGTCCGTGAAGAGTGCGGCCAAGGAAAGGGGTGTCGATCTCAAGTTTTCCGATGCTCAGGGTAAGCAAGAAAATCAAATCAAAGCGCTGCGCTCCTTTATTGCGCAAAAAGTTGATGCCATCATCCTGGCTCCCGTCGTTGAAACGGGCTGGGAACCCGTCCTCAAAGAAGTGAAACGAGCCAAGATCCCCGTCGTCCTCTTGGATCGCGGCATCAAAGTTTCTGATCCGACTCTCTACACGACCTTGATTTCTCCCGACTTCGTCAATGAAGGACGGGAGGTCGCGCGTATGCTCGCCGAAAAAACCAAAGGGACGGCGAAGATCGTCGAACTGCAGGGAACGCCTGGATCTGCCCCTGCCCTCGATCGCAAAAAAGGCTTCGATGAAGGCATTAAAGCCTTTCCCAATATGCAAATTATCAAATCGCAGACGGGTAATTTCAATCGCGCCGAAGGCAAGCAAGTCATGGAAGCCTTCTTGAAGTCGGAAGGTAAAAACATCAACGCTGTTTACGCACACAACGATGATATGGCCCTCGGTGCGATCCAAGCCATCGAAGAAGCTGGTCTGAAGCCCGGGACTGACATCGTCATCTATTCCATCGATGCCGTGAAGAGCGCCTTCGAAGCGATGATCGCCGGTAAGCTCAACGGCACCGTCGAATGCACGCCTATGCTGGGACCGAAGGCTTTCGAAGCGATCGACCGGGTGAGAGCTGGCGAAGTACTCGAGAAGTGGACCAAGCAGGAAGACAAAAACTTCCCCCAAGAAATCGCTGCCGCTCATATCGCCTCGCGCATGTATTGATTTGAATCGCGCCGCTGGTTTTCCTCCGCTGGGAACCAGCGCTTTTTTTACAGAAAAGGAAAGACGATGTCGTCAGTCGATACCCCTCTCTTTTCGGACCTGCCAGCCCTCATCCGCGAAGATTTGATCGGGCATTATTCTCTTTCGGCCGATCAGATCGGCCTCTTTCAAGACCAGGGATTTATCAAACTCAAGCAGGTCCTCGCGCCCCCGACGCTCGCCTTCTTTCGAGCGGAAGTCGAGCGCGTCGTGACCAGCAACGCGGCGCGTCAAAAGCCGATGGACGAGCGCACCACCTATGAAAAAGCCTTTCTGCAGCTCATGAATCTTTGGACGCATCAGGAAGTCATCCGCAAGCTGAGTTTTAGTCCAAAAATGGCGCGGATCGCCGCGGAGTTGATGCAGGTCAAAGGTGTGCGGATGTATCATGATCAGGCCCTGTACAAAGAACCCGGCGGCGGCCTCACGCCCTGGCACGCTGATAAATATTATTGGCCTGTCGATCGCGATACGATGTGTACGGCGTGGATTCCCTTGCAGGCGACGACGCTCGATATGGGAGCCTTGGGCTTCAGTGCGGGAAGTCATCATTTTGTCTACGGTCGCGATCTCGAGATCAGCGATGAGAGCGAACGGGCTCTGCAGGAGGCATTGGAAATCCAGCGCTTCCCCTACAAGGTGGGCGCATTCGAACTCGGAGAAGTGAGTTTTCACTGGGGCTGGACCTTTCACAATGCCGGTCCTAATGTCAGCGACAAGGCGCGCGCGGTGATGACAATGATCTATTTGGAAGACGGTGCGCGTCTCACCGAGCCCTGCAATCGCAATCAGAAAGATGATTGGGATTGGTGGATGCCCGGTGCGGCCGTGGGCCAGCCCATTGGCACGCGTTTGAATCCCCTGCTCTATCGTCAGGAGAATTGAGATGACGCGAGCGCGCGCGGCCGTCGCCGATGGCCTTGGCCACTTTACGCTAGAAGACATCGAAGTAGGCGAGCCCCAGGCGGGTGAAGTCGCGGTGACGATGCGGGCCGCAGGGGTTTGCCATACTGATTGGGATTCGCTGTCGTGGGGAAGAAAGATCGTTCTTGGCCATGAAGGGGCGGGAGTTGTGCGCGCCGTCGGTCCTGGCGTCTCGCGCGTGAGAGTCGGAGATGCAGTCGTGCTCAATTGGGCGATTCCCTGCGGAACTTGTTTTCAATGTGAGCGGGGCGCGCAGAGTCTCTGCGAAATCAATTCGCCGGTGATGGCAGGCAATGCGGTGAATGCCGGGCATGTGCCGCTCGATCGCACGACTCTCCGCGGCGAAGAGCTGGCGCGATCCTTTCATCTCGGAACTCTGTCGGAGATCACCGTCGTGCGCGAGGAAGCGGTCGTGAAACTCACGCATGAGCTGCCCTTTCCTTGGGCCGCGGTGCTCGGCTGCGGGGTCATGACCGGCTATGGATCGGTCGTCAACGCAGCCAAGCTCGTGCCGGGAAGTTCGGTCACGGTGCTCGGCACTGGCGGCGTCGGTCTCAGTGTGGTGCAGGCTTGCCGGATTGCTGGCGCGCGGCAAATCATTGCGGTCGATCTGCATCCGCAGCGCCTCGCATTGGCCGCAGAATTGGGCGCCACGCACACGCTCCTCGCCAGGCGCGATGATGCCGGTCTCTCTCTGATGGCCAGCCAGGTCAAGGCTCTGAGTGGGGGCCGTGGCACGGACTACGCCTTTGAATGTACGGCCGTCCCCGCGCTTGGTGCGGCGCCCTTGGCGATGATACGAAACGGCGGCTGTGCGGTGGCGGTCAGCGGGATCGAGCAAGAGATTACAGTCGATATGCGGCTCTTCGAATGGGATAAGATTTATATCAATCCTTTGTATGGACAGTGTCGACCGCAGATAGATTTGCCTCAACTCATGGATCTTTGTGAGAGTGGCGATTTGCGACTCGAGCCGACGCTCGCTCGACCGTATGCCTTGGGTCAGTTGGCGGCGGCCTTTGAAGATATGCAGAGGGGAGATCATGGAAAAGGAGTCATCGTCTTTTCGTGAAAGGTGGGAAATTTCTGATCCTCGGTGGGAACGCGATGGTTTGCGTCAGCTGACGATACGCAGCGCGGCCTTGGGGAGGCGGGGAGATGTGACCCTTCACGTGCCACGTGGCTATACGGGGAACGACGCCGGGCGGCTGCCGCTTGTGATCCTCTTGCATGGCGTCTACGGCAGTCATTGGGTGTGGACAAGCAAGGCGGGTGTCCACGAAACGCAGCAAAGGCTCATCGATGCGGGGACCATTCCCCCGATGCTGCTGGCCATGCCTTCCGATGGTCTTTTTCAAGAGGGAAGCGCTTACGTTGCGCATCCTGACGCCGATTACGGCAGCTGGATCATGGACGATGTCCCGCGCGCGATCGCTGCTGCGACGGATCTGATCGATCCTCGCGCTCCGGTTTTCTTGAGTGGATTGTCGATGGGCGGATTTGGAGCGATGCATCTCGGAGGGCTCTATCCCCAGCGCGTAGCGGCCGTCTCCGCGCATTCCTCATTGACCCAGCTCAGTCAACTCAGTCTTTTCACCGACGCCTATCCTACTGCCTACCCTTTCGCGCATGATCACGCCATTGCAAAAACTTGGGCCGAGGCCCGAGGTCCACTGCCGCGGCTGCGATTTGATTGTGGAAAGGGCGATAGTCTTTTGCTCGCCAATCGCATTCTGCATGAAGATTTGGAGTTGAGCGGAGTCGAGCACAGCTACTTTGAGTTCGAGGGGGGGCATGAATGGAGTTATTGGCAAAGGCATATTGCTGATAGTTTGCTGTTTTTTGCGCATTCTTTTTAAGGGTGGGGTAGGGGAAGATGGGGGAGGTAGGAAGGTCAAGGTCTGCGCGGCGAGGATCACGATCACGGCAATGGGTAAGGCAAGGGTGAGCGCAAGGCCAAGGTCATAGAGAGCGTCTTGCGCCTTTGCTTCTGATTTTCGTTGATAGGAATAGGCTGTGATGGTTTGAGATTACTTGCCAGGATGGGCCTCTATAAAGCGCAGTACCTCGGCCGTTTCGTTGACTGTGCGCTGGGTGATGACGGGAAATTGCTCGAAGTAGCTGAACATGTGCAGCGAAAAAGGATCCTTAGGAACGCGCGCGGTGAGATTTCTCCCTTCCGCTCGATAGGTGTGCGGATCATCGATGAGCCGTCCCGCCGCCTGAGCCTCGAGCCGCGCGGCTAAGAGGGGGGCGGTGCGGTGACAGCTGCCGCAGTCGAGATTGAGTGGATTGTGCAGCTGCGGATTATCGATCGCTAGCGTGCTGATCAGGGGCTGAACCAAACGTTCTTCTTCGCTCGCCGTCGAAGAACGGCCAGGCGGCACGAAAGGGACGGTGAGTTTGAAGGGCGTCGTTCCTTTGGGATCAACGTCGAGGATCGGCGTTTCAGCCCGAAACCGCTGGATACTAGCTGCCGTGACCGTGGTCGGAATATTCTGATAGGTCGCCACCTCTCCCTGAACCGCTAGCTGACTCATCTCCCAGGTGGGAAAGCGTTCGTCGATGCGCCGCAAGAAAGCTAGGTTCGTTAGCTTTGATCCTCGGACGTAGCGATGCACGAGACCGAGCACGCCAGCGAGGTAGGGGCTTTGCAAACCTTCAGCGGCGATGAGGGGATGCGGTTGGAGCGGCGAGGCGGACGTGTCGATCGACCCTCGACTTTTGAGAGTCCGCATCGTTTCGATGATCTGTTGCATCGCGATCTGATCCACTTGATAGACGGCATGCAGTCCGGTATCGGCCGTACTGAGAAAAGCTTCTCCTCGCACCGTAAAGCTCTGCCAGACGATGCGGATCTGAGCGACGCATTTTTCTGGATGATCAAAGGCATCGAGAACGTTGGCGCAGGGATCAAAGCGCAGGGCGGTCATCTGCATGGCGCCCACATCGCGGATCAGACCGCCTTGGACGCGGCTTTGGAGAAAACTCGGAACAAAAGCTTGGCCATCATCGTCGACGGGAGACTCGGGGCGATCGCTGAGATGCGGCATGCGAGCGGCGAGACCGGGGACAAGGTGCAGAGGAAAGAAGATAGAGACATCGTTCATCCCGAGCGCGGCCGGAGTCGTCACTTGCGTGTCCGCGGGGCGGGAGCCGCCGTCCGTGCTTTTGCAGGCGCTTGCTGTCATCGCGATTAATACACAAAGCGAGCCCAAGAACCTCATCGCGATTCTCCTCATCATGGCGGACTATTGAAATGAACTCTTTCTCGGATGAAGGGAATTATGCCATGGCTCACCTGACTTTTCGCCGTCAAACTGACGAGAGCCCCAGTTCCTGCGGAAATCGGGCCTTTTTTTACAAGCTCAGACTTTAGAGCGAGACATCGAGCGAAGCCATGAACAGCTGCGGTTTGATATCGTATGAGGCGGTCAAGTTCCCGCGGCCTGCGGCATCGGGATAATCCGTATCTGAGAGATCAACCTTGGTATCTTTCAAAATCAATCTTTGATACGCGGCGTTGACCTTGACGCTGGTCGTCACTTGGTATCCCGCCCCTATGGTCAGGCCCGTCCGATCGTTGTCTGGCGTGCGCGGCGTGCGCGTCGCGTCGGTGGTGACGCCTTGGTCGCGCGAAAGTCCCCAGCGCAGCGTCAGCTTAGGATCGAGGCGATAATCAGCCCCGAGCGCTAGATAGAGCGAGTTTTTCCAATCGAGTTTGGTGGTCGATTGAACCTCATTGTATTTGATCGTGAAGGCATCGAAAGTTTTCCAAGCGGTTAAAGTCGCATTAGCATAGTAGGTGAAGGCGTCCATGGTATAAGCGGCACCGAGTGCATAGACAGCGGGGATCGTGAGATCAAGCTTGGCATCGCTCGCATCGCTGACCCGCGCGGCGGTCGCTGCATTCCCCTGCGCGGCGGTGAGGAAGGCAGCCGCCGAACCATTGGTCGGGGTAAACTTGAGATCGCCCTTGGCGGCGTGTTTGACGGCCGTGCGGAGGCTCAAACCAACTTTGAGTTCAGGAGTCGGTCGCGCGATTGCACCCAATTGAAAGCCCACGCCGGTGCTATCCGCGCTGAACTTGGACAGTGCATCAGCTTTGCCGACATTTGGCAGATACACGGGATTGATAGTCGCTGCATTCAGTCCGAGATCGACCGCAGAATTCAACTTTCCCTCGGCCATTTGATAGATGACGCTGAGACCGAGGTCCAGCATCTCGCTGACATGATAAGAGCCGGCCAAGGTGATTTCCCTGACTACCAATTCAGTTTTCGTGCTGTAGTAGCGGCCGGTCCAATCTTCATCGTATTTTGTGTTGGTTGCCCAAGGGACAGTCACACCCCAGCCGACGTGGATCGTATCATTGATCTGGTGGACACCAAACACGGCGGGCACCATCACAGGATCCGAGACGGTATCGACCGTGGTCCTGCCTTGGTTCACGGGATTAGGGGTGCGCTCACCCGTGAGAGGATTAGTATTGCTGCGCGTTGCATCGCTCACCTTGATGTTGGCATCGATAAAATCGAATCCCAGACTAAAATTCTGGCCCTTCATGCTACTCATGACCGCCGGGTTAGCAAAAATTCCGGAGGCATCATAGCTATTGACGGTATCGGAGGCTAATCCCGTTCCGAGACCGCTCGTGCTTTGATTGCGCAGAGCAAAACCAGCTGCCGAAGCCTGGCCGCCGAGACCAAAACCTGTGAGGCCGGCTAACACACCGAGAGTAAGTCTATGAGGTGAAGGCTTCAATTTCATGCAGGCTCCCTATCTATAAGTAGTCGAACAATGAGCACCCTTGACCCAGAGGGTGAAAGTTCGCATAAAGTACGGATCTCAGACGGAGCTACTTCCTAGCGCGCAGCTTCACAGACTCAATAGTTAATTGAGATCGTAGCATAGTGCCGATTTTATCCCAGGATTTTTTAGCGCCATCGAAAGGTGTTTAGGCGCACGAAACTCGTGCGGGTCGAAGGCCTCCCCTCGCTTTCAGCGCGGGCGTCGCCAGCTTGAACGAGAAGAGCCTTGTGGAAAATATGTGCGCAGATGCCGAGCATTCATCATATTGGTTCTCTGCCAGAGAATCAGGTCTTCATCGACTTCCTGCGAGGCGACCATATAGCCTTCAGCGACGTCGGATGCCTCGACGTAGAGAATCATTTTAATGCCGGGAGGAAAGCGCAGGGCGACCGCCGAAAATACTGAGGCTGCGGAAAAGAGGGCACTGCGTTCGCCGCCTTCTTCGGCATCGACCACAAGCAGAATAAAAAGGTCTTCACCTTTCTCATCCTCGTATTCGCGCCAGTAAAGGTGGCCAAATGCGCGTCGACCGCTGATGTCAGAGAGCCAAGTGATACGCGAGATGTGTAAGGGAGAAATTCTTTCGTATTTGAGACTAGAATGCGATCGGGACGTGCTCATCGTACTGCTCCTCCAACAAGCTTTTACCATGCTTCATGTTGGAACCAAAAAACAGCGACATTTAACCCGAGATTTGCCTTTCGGGGCTGCGGCCTTAGATCTGGGATGCACCCTTTCGTTTCTTCTTTTTCAAGAAGTCTTGCGACATCTTCTCCGTCTCGCCGCCTTTTTTTATTTTTTGAAGCAAGAGCTTGGGCTTGTTGCTAAGATGCCTCGTGCTTTGTCCAGCTGAAGTTAGACATGCGATACCTGTGTTTCGGATTGGTCCTCTGTGTCATCTTTACCAAGGAGTCTACCCATGCACACCTGCACCTTCCTGCTTCTTTCGAGTAGTCTCGGCCTCGCCAGCCTTCCGGCTTTCGCCAAAGAATCCATCTACGATTTTACTTTGCCCGGGCTCAAGGGCAAGCCTCTGGCGCTCGAAGCCTACAAGAATAAAGTTCTGATGATCGTCAACACCGCATCGCACTGCGGTTACACGAAACAGTACGGTGGTCTAGAACGCCTGTACAAAGCCCATAAGGCCGAAGGTTTTGAAGTCATCGGCGTTCCCTCAGGAAGCTTCAAGCAGGAATTTAAAGACGACAGCGAAGTCGCTCAGTTCTGCAAGTTCAATTTCGGCGTCTCGTTTTCGATGAGTAAAATTGTGGAAGTCAACGGCAAGCAGCAGGATCCCTTGTTTGCCTATCTCGTCAAGCAAGCGCCAGCTGAAGCTGCCGGTCCGGTCGAATGGAACTTTGAGAAATTTCTGATCGACCGTCAGGGGGAAGTCGTTGCCCGCTATCGATCAGCAGTGAGTCCTGATGACCCCAAGATAGAAGCCAAAATCAAGGAACTCTTGACTATCAAGGCGGCAAAAAAATAAGGGAAAGAAGCGATCAGGTTTCGCTCGCATATTTGATGGAGACCGACTTTTTGAAAAAGTAGGGGTTGAATTTTCGGATGAAGTCGCGAGCCGCAGCCTGCGTCTTGAAGAGTTGCGCATCGAGCTTGAGCGAGAGACCGCGGCGGATGTAGAAAACATCCGACGACTGTTCGAGATAGGCCATCAAATCAAAATTGCCCTTGCCGCCGAGAAAGTCCTGGGGTTCACCGCTGAAGACGAGGTCGAGCTGTAGGGCGAGGGCGAGCGCTTTAATATCGGCGCTGCTGAGGGAATCAGACAGCATCACGAGCTTTGGACCTTTGACGAGGCCGAGCATTTCATGGTTCGGTGTGACCGGCGATGGCTTGACGGTAAAAGAGATGCTACCCCGCAAAAAGCCTTCGAGCTGACTGAGAAGACTGGGATCGAGAAGATAGAGCACGATCTTGTTCTGGCGCGGCGAACTCCCGGCAAACCATTTGCCGTTAGGATCGACAAATTCCAGTTTTTCGAGCGTGACGACGACGGGGACTTTATAGTTCAAAGCGTGCAACTGTATGGGTAAAGTTCCGGGAGCAAAACGAGCAACCTTGCCGTCTTCCGTCTTACGCACCAAACCAGCTTGAAGAGTCAGATCGATGACGTCGACATTGAGATTGGTGACGAGCGAACGGAGTTCGGAAAGGGAAAAGGTGAAGCCCTCAGGACCTATCTGCTTTCTGATCACCAGACTCTTCGCGTTGACGGGCGAACTGATGCGGAGAACAGTGTCCCACTTTTCGCGACGGTCTGTCATCGTCCAGACGGCGGGAATGGCGATAGGAATGCGTTCGTTTCTCTCAAATGCACCACCGATCCAAATCTGGTTTCGCTCGAGCTTCCATTCGGGGAATACGAGATCGCCATCCTCTTCGACGAGGGCCAGGGCCACCGGCTCGGGTGGTGGGAGCGGTTTCAGCAGAGGTTTGGCCTGGAGAATGAGCTTGGGTTTGGGCTTGGGCTTTGGCGCTTCGGCCAGTACCACGGGAGTTGGGGGCGGAGGGGGAGCTAGCTTTGGCAGTTCTTGCACTTCAAAGATCGCATCGTTGTGATCGCTGTCGAGGACGGAATCACCTTCCTTATTCAGCTGCGCGAGATTGAGACTGTTTTGCTGAGAATTGACGACGACACTCTCCGGCTGATCAGCTTTGACGGCGGCATCAGCGCCGAGGCTGAAGGTCCCTTTGAGAGCGGAGAGGTCGATCTTAAAGCGAGATGTTTGAATCGATACTAATGAACCTTTGCCGACCCCATGGCTGCCCGCAAAGCCGCCCGCTATGCCGCCCGCCCCTTTGCCTGCGCCTTTGGTCTTCGCCATCTTGGGCTTTTGAACGGACACGCCCCCTTTTACGACCGCGATCTCGACGCCTTCTGATAAGAGCTGCGGCTGAATCTTGAGCTGCGTGTCGGGAGGTAAGATGATTTCCGTCCCGTCGGCCAACTGAATAACGGCTTTGCTGGCTGCTTCCGTCGCGATGGAATCGAGAGCGAAGAGGCCATTGCCTTGTACACCCTTGATCCACGTAAAGCTCCCGGAGCGTCGCACCTGAACGTTGCCTTGACGCGCCTTCAGAACGGCTAAGACATCGCCTAGGCCGGTCTGATCCTCAGGCCAGAACATCCAGCCGAGGGTCGCTCCCATCAAGAGAGTCCATATGAATAGAAACTGACGCGACATGCAACGATCCCCTCTCTCATGAATTCTTATCGGCAATGTGATTTTGAAATAAAGCACTGAATTTTTTTATTTCCATGCCGAAGAGTGACCAGAGATTGGCAGGAGACAAGTATGGCTTTTGGGATTAGCCGAAGTTTCGGCACAAAAATCTTTGTATTCACAGCCGTTTTGGTGCTGACAGTCGTCGGTTTCATCACAGCTCGCAATAGCTTTTACTTAAAAGTCTCGATGAGCCGTCATTACCAAAGCGGATTAATTGATTCGACTCAGCTGCTCGGTGAAAAAATTTCGGGTCTACTCAATCGCTGGGACACCAAGCTCGGCTTCCTCGTCCAGGCCTTGCTCCAGACCGCCGAAACCGACCGTTCGGCCTTCGTGCAGTCCTTCATGGCGAGTGAAATGGGCGTCGAGAGCGTTCAAATCATAAGGCTTAATGAAGCGAATGACGTGATTACCAAAGAATTTAAGGGCACAGACGTCACTCTCACCGGCGAAGAAATCAATAAAGCTCTCCAAGATGTCGAAGTCAACGTCATCGCGCATCCTCGCGAGAAAAGCCAGGCCGTTCTCCTCCGCCGCATCAAGATCCGTGGCGGTGGAAACAGCATGGCCGTGGTGTTGGTGTTCGATATGAAAGTCCTGATGGCTGCCGAGGGCGGCAGCGACACAGCAAAAGCCTATCTGCTCGATCAGCAGTTTGTCGATCTTTCGACTCGCCAGAACTACGCGAAGATCGTCAACCAAAAGAATTTCGTAAAGAAGACCAAGGCCATCGTCAAAGGTGATATTGGTTCGGGCTATCTCGGTGAGCTTGAGCAAGGCGACAAGAAGTCATTTGTCGCCTACCATCAGCTGCAAACCTATCCCTTGCTCCTGATCGTTCATCAAGACACGAGCGAAATTCAAAGTGAGATCTTGGCATTCATCAAAGAGATGCTGCAATGGACTATTCTCTTTGTCTTGATCGCTGTCTTCTGCTCGCGTTGGATCGTCAATTCCATGCTCAAAAACCTGCATGAACTCAGCCTGGCTACGCTGAAAGTCGGTGAAGGTAACTTTCGCACGCAGATCACCGTGCGTTCCCAGGATGAATTTGGTCAACTCGGGGCTTCCTTTAATCTCATGACCCGCAAAATCGTCAATCTTTTATCTGCTGAATACGAGAAAGCGCGCCTGGAACAGGAACTGTCGACCGCTCAAACGATACAGAATACCTTTTTCAAAGACGCCGAAGTCATGCGTCCCGATCTGCGGATCAGCAGCTACTACAAGCCTGCCTCCGAGTGCGGCGGTGACTGGTGGGGCCATTTTCCTATCGGCGAAGGCCTCGATCTGATCCTCATCGGTGATGCGACCGGCCACGGCGTCCCCGCAGCGCTGGTCACCGCCATCGCCTATGCCACCGCCAACATTCATGCCGAGAAGATGCTGACCGGTCAGGCTCGTTTCGATGATCCTGCCTCCCTGCTGAGAGCGCTCAACCGCCTGCTCAACCGTACCCTTGAAGGCCGTCTCTGCATGAGCTTTCTCGCTTTGGTGATCGATAAAAACAGAAACAAGATGATTTTCTCCAACGGTGGCCATCCTTTCCCTATCCTGATGCCCCTCGATCCGGCTGATACCCGCCTCGGCTCGAATAAGAAATATCCTTTCCGCGTTCTCTTACAGAAGAAAAAAGCCATGAGTATCGTCGGCATCGATGGAGCGACGGAATTCTACAATGACGAAATCGATTTGAAGCCGGGCGACAAGTTCCTCATCTACACCGACGGGTTGACCGAATGTGAGGACACGGCGGGTAAACAGTGGGGCAGCAGGGGCCTGCAAAAGATACTGTTAGATCATGGACGTAAGGATCCTACCGCGCTGCAGGCGATGATTCGAGATGAAGTTTTGACCTTCAACGCGAAAGGTGAGCAATTTTCGGACGATGTAACACTAGTCGTCATTGAATATCCTAAGCTCAGGGAGAGCCTGGTTGCATGAAGACTTGGGTTAACATTTTCTTCCTTACCCTGCTGCTGCCACATCTGGCTCAAGCAGAAGTGAAGGTCATCGTCCCAGGTCAGCAGACGGGAACCATACTTTATTCCTCTGAAGAAAAAAAGGAACTGACGCCTGTCCGCGTCGGACAGTGGAAAGACTTCTGCGACAAGCTGGCAAAAAACCTCACGCAATCAGCCAATCCCCCTGGATTTCTATCATCGGCCAGCTGCCAAGCTTTGGGTGTGGCTCCTCCGATCGCCAAAGCGGATAGTCCGTTCTGGCAAATCCAAATCATCGAACGCAAACGATTCTTCGATGTCCAAACCAGTATTCTCACCGCCAAGGAAGGATACCAAAAGCTCCGGACCCATAGCTTCAAGATCGAAGCCGATCTCCTTGAGAACTTCAAGAGCGATGAAGTGGCTCTTGCGATCGCCCGCTTAGTGGTGGAAAGCATTCCGACCGGCTGGGTCTACACGCATGATGCGAGCAAAGACAATTTTACCTTTGTCTCCGACAAGGGAGTCCCCTCCCTGCCGCCGGATCTTTTGGTGTACGAGCTGAGCTACGATACGGCGACTAAAAAATGGATGCCGAAGGTCAGAGCCCGCCTCAAGCGCACGAAAGAAGAGAACAAACTGAAAGAACGGACAGAAACCTTTAAGGTCGCCCAGGTCTATCTGCCCCTCGTCGACAAGAAGATGTATTGGGTCCAAAGCACGCAGGGTCTCAATAAGCGGCAGGCCGAATTTGAAAAAGTTCTCGGTCGCAATATGCAAGGTCTCTCGCTCCTCAGCTTCCTCGATAAGCTCATTCTCGGTAGTTTGGAGTCCAACTACGCAGGATTTCGCTATGGCAAATCTTTCCTTGCCGGTTCTTCGATCGTTACGGAAACCGACATGCTGTCCATCCTCGGTGAGATGCGCGGCGGGCTTTTCAGCGGTTTGCGCATATACTACGATTTGACTCCGGAAAAGACCAAAGGCTCGGGCGATGAAGCCGAATACTTTCGGATGAGCCGACTTTCGCTCGGTTGGGCCTTCGACTACGAACTCCCGAGCTTTATGAACTTTCTTGTCTCCAAAGTCGAAGTTCAACCCAAATTCGGTCTTTTGGATCTCAAGAGTCATTTCACGGTGCTCGATGATGCGGGAGAAAGGCAGAGTCTGGCCTTTGACGCCAAGAACATCTATGATTTGGCCATTGAGCTCGGCATCGAGAAAGAGTCCTACTGGTTCCGCAGCCGCCTCTGGTATTCGTTCAGCGCAGCGGCTTTTGGTCTCGAGAACAAGGGCAACGTGAGTGTATTCAGCAACAAGGCCGGTATCGATGCCTACTTTGACTTTATCAACTACGGTACGTGGGACATCAATATCCTCGCCTTTACGTCGGTCGAGCGTTTGAGTCTCAGCAAAGCGACCACCAAACTCGCGGACGACGCGGATCTTGGGATCTCTGATATCTCCTTCAATCTGTTCTTTGTCGGCGGAGGCTTTACGGTATCATGGTAAGATCACTTCTCATCCTGATTTCCCTCTGTGCAGCGACGTTTGCTCGTGCGGAAGGGGACAATATACCTGATCCTCGGACCTGGGCGGCTGGTCTCCCCGATGCGATCTGGACGGATACTCCCGGCATCGTGCGCACCTTTACCATCGTTCAATTGAGCAAGAAGCCGTCCAAGAAGTGGACCCGCATCGCCGAAAAGCTGACCAATTTTGGATTTCTGCAATTCTTTCCCGTCGATGCCAGTAGTTTTGCCGCCAACATCAACATCATGGACGACGCGGCCGCCGAAAAAGGCAGCGACGTTAAGGTCGATAATCCCGGCGTCCATCTCATCCTCAAAGAAGAGAAAGGCAGCAAGCTGGTGCCCCAGCATGTCACCGACGGCAAGCTCAAGAGCTTTGGCAAGTGGACGATCACCAAGCCCGACACCGCCACATCCGAAACCTTTTATAATTGGCTCGTGAAGAAGATGGCCTATGATGCCGTTGTCCTCGACGTGAAAGATGGATTTATCCTCGCTGGTCTTCTCCATGCCAAAGCGGATTTGGGCCAAGGGCTTTTGATCAAGAACTCGGCCGACAAGCAGGTCCTTTCGGCGACCAAGATCAAGGGCGATGCGCTGCTCCAAATGCTGCGCGTCGAAGGGGAATATGCGGTGTTCGAATCGCTGCTCAGCAATTCCAAAGCGCCTATCAAGCCAGGCACCAAAATTCTCCTGGGACAATCTGAACAGCTCAAGAGCATGATGGCACCATCTAAAAAAGGCAAGACAGCTGCGCCTGCTGCCGGCGAAGCTCCCGCCGAGGCAGCTCCCGCGGAGGAGGCTCCCGCAGCGCCCGCCGCCGAAGCCGCTCCTCCAGCTGACGCCGAGACTTCCGACTAAAGGGGCTTGCCGCTGAAACGCGGCCAAGGACCGTGCGGAGCCTCGAGGCACTGGCGCGCTAAATCCAAGGATTCACCGATCACCACATGCATATCGAGATAGCGATAGGTGCCGAGTCGCCCGATGAAAGTCAGGCGCTCTTCGCCTTCGATTTTATTCATATAGCGCTGCAGCAAATCCTTATCGCCTTGCAATCGGAGCGGATAGTAAGGGGTATCACCCTCTTCGGCCAGCTTGCTGTATTCACGAAAGCAGACGGTATCCTGATGCTCTTCCCAAGGCGCAAAATGCTTGTGTTCGGCGATGCGCGTATAGGGGATCTTTTCTTGACAGTAGTTGATGACGGGATTGCCCTGATAGTCTCCTTCTGCCACAAAGCGTTCAAACATCAAACTTCTGTATTTAAGGCGGCCCAGCTCGTAGCCGTAATAGGAATCGATCGGGCCGCTGTAGAACACGTG
>CANJJY010000053.1 GCA_947474445.1 Oligoflexaceae bacterium | reverse complement strand
CGATAGCCGGCCTTTTAACTAGTTTGGCGAGTATTTGGGGGCTCGTTCCGCTGAGTCAGCGGTCCTCTTCCGGCATCCATGAGATCACCGACCGCCGCGGATCTTCCGGAGATCACTTGAGCTCGAGCGATGACATAGGTCTTAGCCGAGCTCACGGAAGTGCGGAAGGTGAGGAAAAAGAAATTCATGCTTCAGAATTTGCGGCTGCCCGCGGTGAAAGCGAAGCCGATCTTGGTCAGGATGAAGAAGAAGAGATTTCCAATGAATCGATAGGCCATCGACCAGCGATCCGCCCTAAATCGAACGCACATGCCGATGAAAATGACCGCGCCGATGAAGGAAAGAATTCCGGCGAACATTCTGCGGCAAAGCCCACGCACACATCGCGAAAATCGGCCCGCACTTTGGCCAAGGCCACCCCGCAGCAACGTGCGATGGAAAAGTCCTCCCCAGCGGCTGCCCGCGCTCCAGCAGCAGCGCCCCATGCGGTGCACGCTCCGGTCCATTGGGAATATCAAGGGAGCAGCGGTCCCGAAGCTTGGGGCCAACTCGATGCATCCTTTCAGAGTTGCGCACGAGGCCAGGAACAAAGCCCGATCGATATCCCAAATCAATGGCCTCTGCAAACCGATATTGTCCTTCAGTACCGTCCCAGCACCTTCGATGTGATCGACAATGGTCATACAGTTCAGTACAACGTGGAACCAGGGAATTTTGCGACGATTGGCGGGAAGCGCTACGAGCTCAAACAAATTCACTTTCATACGCCTAGTGAACATTTTGTGGGTGGACGCTCATCTATCCTCGAGGCTCACTTCGTCCATGCCTCAGCTAGCGGAGAACTGGCCGTATTGGGAAGTATGATCGAAGCTGGGGCGCTGCATAGGGAATATCAAAAGCTCTGGGAGTTCATGCCCTATTCGAAAAATGAGGGAGTGAAACCACGGGGCAAACTCTTTGATCCCCGCGAGCTCCTGCCCACTGATCTCGGAGCGTTCCGTTACGCTGGCTCTTTGACGACACCACCTTGCAGCGAGCATGTAGTCTGGAATGTTTTGAAAGAAACTGTGCAACTCTCGCAAGATCAAATCAATCGCTTCCGCAGCAAATACCGAAACAATGCAAGGCCTATTCAGCCTTTGAATGCCCGTCCATAAAGCGAAGAGAAAGGGCCGGGATGTCCGGCCATCTCCTGCTACTGCCTCTCGCTATCCGCCCTTAAGCCGCTGCGCTCTGCACGCTGGCCTGCTTACAAGGAATATGCAGCGACAGATGGGTTCCCACTCCGACACTCGACTCAATGCTGACTGAGCCGCCGCAGGATTCAATCATCCTCTTGACCGACGACAATCCCAGGCCTGACCCGGTGGGTTCGCCTTCGGCATTTGACCATGGTTTTGTGGTGTAGAAGGGCTCGAAAATCCGCGTCATCGCTTCCGGCGATATGCCACAACCCGTATCAGAAATCTTGACGGTGACCATCTCATTTTTGCTCGTCGTCTCGATCGACAGAACGCGAAGACCACTTCCGTGCATGGCGTCCAAGGCGTTTTTGATCACGTTGCCGATGCATTGACTGAAGCTCGCATAGCGCCCTTCAACGATGGGAAGCTCGCTCATGTTCTTTTCAAGACGAACCTTATACTTGAAAAAATGGTCAGCTTCAAAAAAGGCCAGTTCATTGTTGATAACATCGTTGAGATCGACCGATTGCTTCTCGCTGTCGACGTCAAGACGTCCCGAGATCATGATACTCCGCACCACGTCTTCAATGCGTTCGACAGCGCGAGAAATGCGATCCAAATCGGTGTGCGCTTGCCGCTGCTTCAAAATATTGGTGACGCCTTTGATGATGGTCAGTGGAGTCTTGAGATTGTGCACCATTTCAGCTACATGAGTTCCGAGAAAGGTCAGCTTTTCGCTGCGCATCAGCTGTTCGGTCCGTAGAGCCACTTTATGCTCTAAGTCTCGGTTTGCATCGTTGAGTTCACGTTCGGCTTGCGCCAAGCGAAGATAAACTCTGGCCTTTGCCAGCAGCTCTTCCTTTACGAAGGGTTTATTCACGTAGTCGTCGGCCCCAGCCGCATAGCCCTGCATCCGCTCCATTCCCCCGGAGACGATCACGATCTTGCTCCCCTTTAAGACTGGATCGGCTCGCATGCGACGGCAGGTCTCATAGCCGTTTATTCCGGGCATCGTCACATCGAGAAAGATAAGATCAGGCACAAAACTATGGGCCAGCGCCAAAGCCTCGTCACCAGAAGCCGCCGTTTTTACTTCCACCATGCCTCGAAAGATTCCAGACATGATCCAAAGATTGTCCTCTTCATCGTCTACAACCAATACTTTCTGCTGAATTGTCATGGTGTGCCTTTCAAGGTGTACGGTAACTTCCACTTCACTAAAGGTTAATAACTATAGATGTCTATCTCGCCCCGCATGAAACCAATGTCGGGAAAACGCAGGCCAAAATTTAATCAATTTTTTTAGAGCTCTAGGGAAATAAATATTTCCTCTGAGCGGCCGTCGCGCCACTCCTAATAAGTGGTTTCCATTAGGCAGATAGTCCCATGGTTAAGTTTCCTTTCTGAGCGAGCACACAGATCACGTGGCGAATTAAACTGAGGTAGAATTAAGTAATACCCCAGATGCACATATTTCTGTTCATTGGTAAGATGCGGAAAAGACTTCCATTTTAGTACGACAAAACGGATTTTTTGGTAGGGGCTAGTCCATGAACGATCGCCATCTCCTTTGGATTTTGGAAGACGACGAAAGCACCTGCCGTGCCTATGACAGTATTCTGGGGCTTCGCTACGAACTGCAGTTCTTCTCGGAGATTTCTGCGCTCCGCACGGAGCTTGCAAATTCCACGCAAGCTCCCGATTTGCTGATTGCTGAACTGCGACTACCGGATGAGACCTTTGTCCACTATCTCGGGGAATCAGAGTTAGCCATGACCAACATCGCCTATCTTATCGTTTCGGCATCGGATGATATTGATTCGTTTCGATTTTGCTATGCGAAAGGCGCTATCGATTACATTAAGAAACCCTTTACCGTCAACGAACTGCTCGCCAAGGTCGAAAGAGCCTTAAAACGGGAACCGATTCAAGGTGAAAAGACTCCACTCAAGGAGAATGCTCTCGCCATCGAATCGCTCTCTTTACGCGTCGATCCCGCTACACTTACTGCGCGCCGCCTGCAGCTGCGTTCGCTGCCGCTCACGTCAAAAGAATATCAAATCATGGTATTGTTCTGTCAGGGTGGTGGGCGATCCCTGAGCAAGCAGGAGCTGTTGGTCAATATCTGGAATGACGCCAAGGTAAGCCCGAAGACTCTGGACGTTCACATCGTCAACTTAAGAAAGAAAATCGAAAATCTCGGACTTGGCATTCGCCATATTCCCCCCTTCCACTATAGCCTTTTCGACGCGAAGCAAACGCTCGACGCGATGGCGCATGAACCTGTGATTAAGCTAAAGAAAGTTTAGGGGTATTCAATCGCTCGAGCTCACCGAAGCATCTGGCTTGCAAGCCTTGATGCTCTCGACTTCGCGGGGATAGAGGCCGGAATCTTTGACCTTCATCGTTGAGAGTCGAAAGGCTTTGCCGTTTACGGCTTTAGCATATTCAAGAGTGGCTTTCAGATAGCAACGCTCTTTGTTGATCACAAAGTTGCGCGCGCAGAGCGAGACCCAACCTGGCTCAACTAAGTTGATGTGCTTTGGCTCCGGAACGAGAAACCATTCACATTTATCTTTATGAAAGGGGTCGCATGCGACGCCGCTCAAGCCGAGAAGGAAGACTAAGCTCCGCGCAGTCTTACTCATCATAATGAACCTTAATTTCTATGCGTCGGTTCAATGCGCGGGTATCTTCCGTCGCATTGCTGGCCACAGGTTTAGTGTCGGCGTAGCCGGCGGCAGAGACAGCAGTGGGCGCAAAGTTAAGTTCTTCAATAAAATGTTTGACGATGTAAGAGGCCCGGAGTGAAGAGATCTCCCAGTTGCTAAGATCCCCTCGGGCCGGAATTGAATCGGTATGACCTTCGACAGTGATCGGTCGCCCCAGATCTTTCAAGATCTTGCCGACTTCGTTGAGATCGCTGATGGCTTGAGGATTCACCTTATAGGCGCCCGGCTTATAAAAGTGCGTAGCGAGCAGGCGAACACGAAAACCGTCAATATCGCGTTGAACAGAGATGATACGCTCTTGGCCATCACCCTTCTTTTCGAGATCCCGCATTTTTTCTTTGCCGTAGAGACGGAGATTGATCATCTCATTGACTTTTTCCATCTCCGATTGGATCACTTTCATGTTCCTGTCGGTCGCTGGATACTTGGTCACGATGGGAGGACGAATCCGATCGCCTTTGCGATTCTCAAATATGCCGAAGCCCTGTTCGGTAGGCCCAGTCCGGCGATTTTCTGGGATGTCATCGACAACTTCGTTGAAGGATTCTTGGATCGAAACGGCAGCCTGCTGAACTTTTGCCTCGTCGGCGCCTTCTTTTTTCAAGGCGTACAATACGACGAATACAGCAAATAGGAGGGTCATCATGTCCGCGAAGCTGACAAGCCAGCGCTCATGGTTCTCAAAGGCCGGGCATTTTTGCTTTTTGGCCACGGTCTATCCTTTACTCTTCTCAAGAGAGTCAGCCGGGGCCATGGCATCTGTGGACCGC
Organism: Oligoflexaceae bacterium; assembly: GCA_947474445.1. Lineage (GTDB taxonomy): Bacteria > Bdellovibrionota_B > Oligoflexia > Oligoflexales > Oligoflexaceae > Oligoflexus. The sequence goes on along the minus strand of CANJJY010000053.1, from coordinate 10,594 downwards.
GCAAATGTGATCTTGAGATCAACCTTCGTCGGCATCGTGGCCTCCGGTGAATACGCGGAGCTTTTCTTCGATAATTTTAGGATTGAGGCCCGATAGGATCCCATCTATCCCGATAATAACCATTTCAAAGGCATAATGTTCGAGGGTTGCCTTGCGCTTCAACTTCTTGCCGACAGGAATGCCCCAGATGTTGGCGAATCCTACTCCATAGAGCGTTGCAACGAAGGCGACCATGATACCAGGGCCGATCAGCTCTGGTTTGTCGAGCGAACTCATAACCTTCATCAGACCGATAACCGCACCCAAAATCCCAATTGTCGGAGCAATCGCACCGAAGTCCTCCCAGAACTTGACGGCGACCTCGGCTTCCTCCATATGGAAGTGAGCTTCAGACTCGAGCGTATCGGCGAGGATAGCGGGATCGGTTCCGTCAACGGCTAGCTTGACGGCTTTGCGCAGTGGACCAAAGGAGATGGAATCGCGCCGCTTTTCAAGGGCGAGTATCGATTCCTTACGGGCGACTTGGGCAAGTTCGATGATCTGCGTGAGGATCTCTTCTCGATTCACTTCCGGATTCTTTAAAAACTTCGTCACCGCTTTGAGCGAGGAGATGAAGTCGGGAAGGGGGTATGCGACCAGCAAGGCTCCAAAGGATCCGCCGATAACAATCGCTACCGATGGAGGATTCCATAAGATCTCAGGGATAAGGTAAGAGGCATGTTTGAGGAACATCCCTGCAATAATCATCCCGACGGCTACTATAGGCCCCAATATGCTCGAGATATCCATAGACTACCTTATTTGATCCAAAGATATTTTTGAGACCGGCTCTCGGTCTTGAAAGAAGAGGGTTACCTTCTCATTCTATCATACAAAGAAGTTCCCCGTGTGAGGTCGGGCCCTACAAGCCTTGATCCTTTCGCCTTTTGAGGATTTTGCTAGGCTGCGAAAGGCGGGCAAAAAAACTTCTCATGCAGCGGACTTGGACCAGAGGCTCGGGCCGATCCAGCAAAATAAACTCATGACTAGGGATGATCTTCCGATGACCTCCTATCAGTAAAGTAAGGATCGTTAGTACGATGAGTGAAATCCGCAAAATATATTGGCTCTGTTCCCAGCTGACGCAAGCTGTGACTGAGAAAATCGACATTTTGAAGCGATTTCAAATCGAAACCAAGGTCTTGCACGACTTTCCCTCGCTGGTTCGCGCCTATTCTGAGAATCGTATCAACAAGATAATCATCAGAGATGATACCAGCGACAGGCGTATGATAGAGACTCTGCAGCGGATCTGTGTGCGACCCGAATATGCTGGTGTGCGCTTCTTCCTCTCTTTGAGTCAAGATGGCCCAGAAATGGTGCGGGAAGCTGTCGCTCTTGGTTTTCGCGACATTTTGCCCTTGGATCTGGCGCCCGAGCTCTGGATGCGACGCTATGTTTTCGCTTCGGCTGGCCACGTGTCCGATCTCGCCGATCCTATGCCGCAACTCGCCCTCAAAAATATCGCGGCCCTCTATATCCCGGCCCGTATTACCTGGCTATCCGACAAAGAACTCTGGCTCGAAACGCGTCTCGTGCCGCCGATAGGCTCTCAGCTCAACATATCAGGGGGGCTATCGACCTTTTTCGGAGTTCACCATATCTCGGTCAAGGTCCTCGAGCACCATCAGACGCATCTTCACTATCGGTACTCTGATGCCTTGCTCTGTCGCTGGGATATCCCCACTCATGTCCAAGAGAAAAAGAAGATTTTACGCACCTTTCTCAATGAGCAGAAAACGATCGTCCCTTACCGTATTTTCAATGTGGTCCGCGGCCAAGAGCTGCGCAAAGAGATTGTCCGTCTCCTCGATCCCAAGCAGTTCCAGATCTCAGTGGCTTTGAGTAAAACCAATATGATCCACGAGCCCAAATACATCGGTCCCGATGTAATTCTCGTCGAAGACGTCATGTGCCTCGGAGCCAACCGCGCCGCCTTTAAAGAAATGCTCGACAACCTTGAGAACGCTGTTCCCATCGTCGTCGTGGGTCCCCATGCAAAGCAGGATAAGTTCCAAGACATCTCTAAAAAACACAAAATCATCCCCCTGGCGAGCCTACCGATGAACTTCGGTGTTTTCCTCTCCGAGGTGATCGGCGAGCCGGAGAAATTGCGCGAGGGCGCGGCTTTTATCCCTAAACATCATCGGCTCTCCTTTGCCCAGGTCATCGTCTCGGCCCGGCTCACTCATATTCACCCTGATGTCGCTCAGTTAGCTCTCCATTACCCGATCGGACGCTTCGGCATCTGCGCTCTCGAGTCAGCCCTTTTCACGCAAAGTCTCGGACGCAAAGTTCATATCAAAGTGACCAGCGCCAGGGAAAAACAAAACCCATCTCTTCCTGATTTTCCTTTTCATATCAGTGGTTTATTGATAGATTTGCGACGTCAAGAGAGACACAACCTCGCCTACGCTCTGCTCAATTATTATCGTGATCACGTCCTGCAAAGCGCCTTTCGCGCACCGAAAGTCCCTAAAGAGAAACTGCTCGATGCACCCTTGGCTCAGCCGGCTGCTCCGGTGCGCCCTGATACGATTTCCATCGACGGGGATGACGAAGCCGAAGAGGAAGAAGTCGAAGAGATTAAACCAACCTCGATCGCCGCAGCCTCGTCGGTCGCGATCAATCCTTCGGCCGATGACCTTTATCCCCGGACGACCTTGGACCGAGCCGTCGAGAGCATCAGTAGTATCCGCTTTATCTGGACGAAGGAACTTAAGATCATCCTCGTCGCTCTGATCGCCTTCGGAATTTTCATCGCTGTGATTCTGATGAATACCCCCCCCGAAAGCCAGCAGGGGAATATCTATACGGACCAACTCCGTATATTCAAAGAGCGCTACAGCAATCCTAAACGGGATCGTACGTCTCCCTAGGATTTGTCCGGCCTAGCCCGCAACTCTGACCAATATTACGACGCTTTCCCCCGACTTTTGCACGCCTCCTCCTTCTGCCTTCGGGTAAGAATCGAATTCTCTTTGTCTTTCCTTAGGTAAGAATTGGGCCACTCTTTGCATCTCTATCCCCGGAAGCCTTTCGTGGCTGCTGCTGTTGTTGCTGCTGTTGCCTCTGTTGACTGGAAGTTGTGTTGGAGCTAGACGTGGAAAAGCAATTAGGTTTTATACGACACTTTTTTGTGATAGCGATCCTGCTACTCGTTCATCCAGGCTTTTTGAAAGCCGCGAGTTGGAGTCCTATCATACCCCTGAACGTCACTAGTGCCATCCCACTCGCTCCTGAGTCGCTGCGGGATCCAGAGATCGCGCGACAAGCCCTCACCGATGATCTTTACGCCCAACGTGCCATCGAAGAAAAGACGGCGATGGAGAGCGAATTGGCGACGGCTAAAGCTCAGCGTCGCATCGAACTGCTGGGTGATCTCTATCGTCATCACGCGATTCTCGTTGCTTTCTATGAAGACTTGATGAGCGGCCGCCTGCAGGTGCAAGGCAACTACGGTCAGGTCGAGGGTGAATTGCAAAAAACGCGGCATTCTCTGCAAAATTACGCGATCGAATTCGCCCGCACGACAGGCGATAAGAAGGCCCAGGCCCATGCTTTTTATCACGCAGCTGTCGCCCAATATCTTTCTGGTAATTCTGTATCGATCGCGCTTCTCACGAGAGCCCAAGCAAAAATGTCTCGACCCTTGCAAGCTCGGATGAGCTATCTCATCGCTCTCAGCCAAGGTCAGCGTATCGATAGAAAACAACTGGCGCAACTTCAAGCGAGTCTACGTAGTCTCAGTCCCGCCGGACGGATTTCGGCTCAATTATTCATCGCCCGCCTCGAAGCGGCACGCAATCAAGCCTCTTATAAGAATCGTCTCGCTCAGGCAGTCCGGGAATCGCGCACTTTCAGCGGCAGCGATCGAGAAAGGATAGCCGGCTACGCTCTCGGCGTATGGATCGGCAAAGAGCGTTCACGTGCCCAGTGGGCCCAAGCTCCGATCAGCTTCAAGCAAAACTCTGATCTGGAGATCAGTAAAGCCGTCGCTGAGCGCTCCGTCCTTCAATCAACCACCAAGGCTCAATACGCCCCAGCCATCCGCTTTTACCAGGCGATGATCGATCAATCGCGCGGCACGACACGCCTTGTTCCTTTGGTCGATCGTATGCTTGACCTAGAAGCTGCTCAGTATGCCAGTCAACGCTCTCCAGCAGCCTATGAGAAAGCCTTGGTCAAATCCCAACAGATGTTATCGCGCGAAGGCATCCTCGGGGCGGGTCACGACGACGAGGCAAAGAGCGCCTTGGGTCGCGTCCGTCAACGCCATAGAACTCTGGTCGCTCAGTTGATCCAGACCAGCAAACAACCAAGCGCCAGCCCAACGAGTCGCCTGGCGAGCATCCGCGTCGCCCAAAACTATCTCAATGGGTTTGCCAGCGAGGACGACAAGATTCCTCTCCGAACCAATATTGCTCAGCTCTATGTCTTGAATAAGCAGCACGCTCAGGCCGTTGAGATTTATCTTGCGCTCAAAGCGGACAGTCAGGGCGCCGATGCCCAAAAATTCCTTCTGCTCGCCATGCGCTCCCAGCGCGTCCTCGCTCAATGGCCAGACGCTGCTCCTTGGCAAGGCGTACCCCGCGGTCAAGCCGATGCTCGCACTCAGTTAGCGTCGATGTATGAAGAGCGTCTCGCCGCCAGTCAGAACTGGGATGACCGCGCCCACCTCGGCCTACTCTACCTGAACCTCGGTAACGGTGAGAAGAGCTTCAAAATGTGGACCGATGGCCTACAAAAAGACCCGCAGCATCCTCAAGCCCAGTATGCGAGTGGCATGATGCTCGCGACCTATAAGCAAGCGCGCCAGTGGCAAAATCTAGAGGATTTGAGCCGCATCGCCATCAAGCTGCGACTGGTGCCGCGCTTCCGCAATGAAGCCCTCAATCCTGTGGTTTTGCTCGCCGATGCTCTCTTTGAAGGTGGTAAGGAACACTTCGCCAACTCTCGCTTCGCCGAGTCTTCCAAAAAGCTGGCTGAATTCACCCGTCTCTACAAGGCCGATCCAAGAAGACCAGAAGGTCTGTTCGTACTCGGCAAGTCCTATCACATGGACAGGAAGCATCCTCTCTCTGTCGAGACGATGTACGCCCTCGTCAACGAATACCCTAAGAGCGCGTTCGATCACGATGCTCTCTTACTCGGCGGCAGCTGGTCCAAGCCTATGGCCTGGGAAGACCAAACGATCTTCTTCTATCAGCGCTTCGCAGACCGCTACGATCGCGATCCCAAAGCGCCCGGCGTAAGAATGACCCTCGTCGATCTCTACATGGGACGCGAGCTTTACGGCAACGCAGTCCGCGCCCATAGCGCGCAAGCTAACGATCCCCAGGTCGCTCGTGAAGACCAGATCAAGTCGGCACTCGCTGTCATGCACATCGAAGAACGCTACGGCGAAGCCAAGCAGGCCCTGATCGGTGCGAATAAGGCCAAGGAATTGTCTGGTAACAATCCACTCGTCGTCGCTGAAGTCCTCGCTTTCGATGCACGCCAGGCCGCGGCCGCCAACGATCTCAACAAGATCAAAGCGATCGAAGCCCAACTGGCGAGCATCGGACTCAACGATCGATCGGTCATCGAAGCTCTGGCTCTAACACGTTATATCCTGGCTGAAAAGTTGGGTGAGCTCAACAAGCAGGAGATCTTCAACCTCGAGCAGACCGATCCTTATCTGACCTTGAATACGCAGTACGCCATCTTCTTGAAGACCAAGGAAGCGTATGAGAAAGTCTGTGCCCCTGGCCCTTCGAGCTACTGCGGACTCGGGATGATGCGTCTCTCGGAAACAACGCGCGACAGTCTCAAGTCGATCGAGAACCTGACCATCGCTCAGACCCTCGATGCGGCATCGGTGAGAAAATTCGAACGCCAGAAACTTGCGATTATCGCCACGATCTCTCAAACATCGGCTCGGGCAGACAGCGTAGCCCTCGGCATATCGGAAAGCGGAGAGACTCTCCCCGAATGGTCGCAGGAGATCGTCGTCAACAGCTCGGAGGGTAGCCTCACGCGATCGCATGGTGCCATCGGCAATGGCTATGTCCAGTGGCTACCGGTCAAGGCAGCCCCCTAATACCGTCGACTTGAGACTTCGTCACTTGGAAGGAAAGCCCTTATGTTAAAGTTAATTGTTCTCACTCTTAGTCTGGCTCAGCTTACCGCTTGCGTGACCACTTCGGAAACCAAGGCTAAAAAGCGCGAAGGCGCCGCCAATATTCTTTATAGCGATGTGCCCATCGTCCATCAAACCTCAGGTCGCAGTATCATGCGGGAAATCAGTCGTGACTCTTGGGTCCAGATCCGCAATGCGACCAAAAGCGAGCACACGCGTCTCTACGCGGCGCTCGGTGCAGCCGAATGGGATGTGGCCATCTCGGACGCACGAGCTTACCTCCAGCTGCACCCTCGCGATGAAGTGGGACTCACCGTCCTCTCCCTCGGTTTGGCGATGAAGCACAACTACAGTCTCGCCGCCTACTATGCCAAGCTCCTTGAGGAATCGCACCCCGGCAATCCAGAGGTCTACAACATCCAAGGCCTGGCGATCATGAATAAGCCAGGTCCGACGGTCGACGACTACAAGGAAGCCATGAAGAATTTTCAGACCGCCTTTGACTCGTCCTCGCAGCAAGTGGCCAGTGGTATGAACCTCGCCCACCTTCAACTTGAAATGGGCAATGCCCAGGCATCGCGCGACACTTTCATGGCCGTCAGGGAACGCTGCAATTGCACCGAAGCATCTCTGGGATATGGAATTGCCCTCACGCGAACCCAAGAATTCGCTAAAGCCGAAAGTGTCTTTCAAGACGTTTTAAAGAAAGAACCTCACAGCACCTATGCCCGCTACTACCTCGCTTTGGTCGCAAAATACGGCCGAAACGATAACCAGGCGGCGATGAAACAACTCACGGCCTTGCTCGATGACACGACGGTTCAAAACGTCGATATGCAGCGGAAAGCCAACTTCCTCCTCCGCCGCATCCAAGCCCAGGTATACGGCAAGCCGAAAGAAGCCATAGCGGCCGAAAAGCCCGAGCCGAAACAGAAGCCGAACAATAAAGCGCCCGTCCCCCAAGCTCCTGTCAACCCGCAGGGCGCTGATATCGAACAGGTGATCGACGCGGAATAAGCGTCTGCTCATACTCCTTCCCTTCCTTAGGTCCTGTGTTCGCACAGGATCATTTTTTTTGGGTTTTTTACGGCTACGCACGTTTAACTGACTCCCCCCGAAGACCTTCCTTTTCGTACCCTCTCCTTCGGACTTTCCCTAGCGTTCGATATGGATTAGGATGGGAAGCATTGTCCGCCACTATTGACATTTCGGGTCCCCCTGGACTCAGCGACTGGGATTGAAGTTTATGGAATTACCGAAAACTTTTCGCGAAGCTCTCGACCAGAAACTCCCCTTGCTCTTCGACGGAGCAACAGGCACGGAGCTCTATAATCGAGGCATCTTCATCAATCGCTGCTTTGAAGACGCCAATCTCAGCAGCCCCGCAGTCATCAGTGAGTTACATCGCGATTATGTGAAGGCCGGAGCCGAGGTCCTCACGACCAACAGCTGGGGGGCAAACCGCTATAAGCTGGCCAAGCACAATCTGCAGGATCAAACTCTGCAGATAAACAAAAAGGCTGCCGAGCTCGCCCGCGAAGCAGCTCAAGGGCAGGCCTTTGTCGCTGGCTCCGTCGGACCGCTTGGGGTTCGCATTGAACCGTGGGGTCCGACGAGCTTTGGCGAAGCGCGCGAAGCTTTTGCCGAACAGATTCTCGGTCTCAAAGAGGGCGGTGTCGACCTGATATCGCTGGAGACTTTCGCCGATATCAGCGAACTCCAGCAGGCGATCGTCGCGGCGCGTTCAGTTGCCCCTGAACTGCCCTTGATGGCCCAGATTACCGTCAATCCCGAAGGTCTCACGCCAGTCGGTACGCCGGCTGAATGGGCGATCAAAAAAGTCATCGAATGGGGAGTCGACGTCGCAGGTTTCAATTGCTCGGTGGGACCCCAGCCGCTCCTGACTCTCATCCAAAAGATCTTTCCAGAACTGACGATTCCTTTTTCCGTGCAACCCAATGCGGGATTACCGAAAGAGATCGATGGTCGCTCGATTTATATGTGCACGCCTGAGTATATGGCTGAATTCACCAAACATTTCCTTCAGACGGGCGTGCAGTTCGTCGGCGGGTGCTGCGGCACATCGCCTGAACATATCAAGGCGATGTCGCAGGCTTTCCGGCACCAGCGTGCGATGCGCACGGCCGAGACGATCGTTCATCGACCACGCGTCAGTGTAGAATTTGCTGCGAATGAAGAGAGCAAAACCCAGATCAATTGCAAGCCTGTCCCTTTCAAGGACAAGTCGCGTTGGTCGGAGAAGATCGCCCGAGGCGAGCGCGTTACCAGCGTCGAACTATTGCCGCCCGCCGGCGTGGTGCCGACTAAAATCCTCGAGAGTTCCACGCGCCTGAAGCTGGCGGGCGTGGATGCCGTCAATATTCCTGATGGCCCTCGAGCCAGCGCGCGCATGAGCGCTATCCTCACCGCGGTGATGATAGAACAGAAAGTCGGCATTGAAACGGTCCTTCATTACACCTGCCGTGACCGTAACCTGCTCGGCATGCAATCTGATATGCTGGGAGCTCATGCAATCGGCCTGCGCAACATGCTGCTCGTGACGGGTGATCCGCCGAAGATGGGCAGCTATCCGAATGCAACCGGTGTGTTCGATATCGATGCCATAGGCCTGACCAATATGGTGTCACGCCTCAATGGAGGCATCGACCTCGGTTCACGTCCCATCGGCGAACCCACGGCACTCTCGATTGGCGTTGGGGTCAATCCGGTGCATAGAGATTTCGACTATGAAATGAAGCGTTTCGCATACAAAGTGGAAGCTGGCGCGGAATGGGCGATCACGCAACCGGTGTTCGACCTGCAGGCTCTCTATCGCTTTCTCGAATATATCGAGAAGCACAATATCAAAATTCCCATCATCGCGGGTATCTGGCCGCTGCTGAGCTTTAGGAACGCGCAGTTCATGAACAATGAAGTTCCTGGCGTCTTTATTCCTGACAGCATCATGAAGAGGATGGCCGCTCCGACCAACGCTGACGATGCGCGCAAAGTGGGAATTGAGATCGCCCGATGCATGGTCGAGGAGTTAGGATCCGATGTGCAGGGCATTCAGGTGTCGGCACCCTTTGGACGAGTCGAGCTCGCCCTCGAGGTACTCGGATCTCTTCCCACCGCGCATCCGCTCGAGAAAAGTAAGAGTTCGGCTAAAGCCGAGGCTTCTGTCCCACCGCCTCCAGCCTGACCTCGCCCTATTTCTACACCGATGACCACGTGCCCGAATTTTGGCTTTTTCGCCACTTTCGGGCTTTTTTTTTTCCAAATCGCTGCTTTCAAAGTCCGGCTGACGAGCCTTCTATCTTTCTACCTTCTTCGCTCGCGTGAAGACTCTATAGTTCTCTCCCAAGGATCCGATAGTTCATGAGAATCAATAGATATTGTTACCGAGGCAGATCGATGGATAGTTTCAAAAAAGCGCTTAAGCAGGCCATCGTCGATAAGGCGGAAGCGGTGAGATTTGAGGTCGGACGCTCACCGGTCATTTTTGCTTTAGGCGAGCAAGAAATGAATCAATTGGGACCAATGGATGCCGTCAGCCTTCAGACTCTCATCGATTCTCTCCTGCCGCTTGAAACTTCCTCGGGGAAAGATAAGGATATCCGCGAAGGAAGCATTTCAATCGTCAACTTCGGCGAGCTCAAGCTCCTCGCCTCGTGCACCGCCCCGCTGCGGCTCTATGCTTTTATTCCACCGCAGGGTGATGATTTCTTTCATCGGACCAAAGACGAGCTCTTTGGGAGCAAGAGTCAAACTCATTCGATTAAACCAATTGATCTTCCGACGATGGATGACGCAGAGTTTGAATCATCGGTTCATCGCGGACAATTTGCCTTAACCCAAGCTCGCCAGGCAAACCCACCGCCAGCCCCCATGGAAACGAATCCCTTACCCTTGCCACCCACTCCGCAGACACCAGTCGAGGATGATATTCTCTTTAAGACGGCTTATGTACCGCAGAGCTCTGACATCTCGCGTAGTGATACTCAAGTCACCGACAACTTCAATGCGGCGGCGCAGGATCTGTTCGGTCAACCTCTGAGCCCTCTGCCAGCGCCGGTGCCGCGTCCTTTAATCCCGCACATGGATATTCCTTCGCGCGATCAAGCTGACGAAACGTTAGCTGAGATTCCTATGCCTTCGCTGCAGATGTCTGAGTCGGATGAGGACTATCATTTTCAAACGACCAATCATTCTCAGATCGCTCAGATGACCAGCTTTCATCAAACGCCCGTTCTTCATGACGAGCCTCGGCCCCATGCTGCCCCAGCGACGATCGTCTTTGGTTCGACGATTCCAGGCGACAGCATCGAACGCAAAGGAAGTCTCCCGATCGACGTCATCCTCGAGGATATGGTCAAGCGCCGCGCTTCTGACTTGCATCTGACGATGGACGAACCGATGTGCCTCCGCATCGAT
>CANJJY010000052.1 GCA_947474445.1 Oligoflexaceae bacterium | reverse complement strand
GTGGCTACGCAGGCCTGCGCGCCATTCGAAGAGCAGTTGGCCGGCGAAGCGGTCGCGGAACCTGCGACGCCGAAGAGGGTCGTGCTACTGAGGATATTGGCCGCCGCGAGGCTGGTCGTTCCGTTTGCTTGGTAGCGCGCCCCGGCTGAGTCCCAGAATTCAAAGTTGGAAGCTGAAGCAAGACTCGCATTGAGGTTGGCGGATGTGAGATCAGTCATCGCCGAGGCAGAAGAAAGATCCATCGTTTTATACGTTGTGGTCGAAACGCAGCCGGCCTGATTTGCGGCCGAGCAATCGGCGAGAGTTCCAGAAGCCCCATTGACTGTGGCGCTAGACCTGACGTTGGCGAGGGAGGGGAAATCGGGGCTGTAGCTCGGCGTCACAGGTGAGCCTGGATCGCCATAGGTGCCCGTCCCAGTGTGAACATTGCCTGCGCTCGGAAGAGTCAAGGTGCCGGTAAGGCCCGTACCTGAGATGCCATAGGTGATGCCTGTATAGACCTTGCCGACCGCGGGAAGGGTTACATTTCCGCCCACGCCCCCGAGCGTCTGGCCCGAAAGGATCATGTCCTGCGCATTGGTTTTAAGCATGGCCGCATAGGTAGGCCCTACCGCCACGCAGCCCACGCCCCCATCGCTGCTGCAATCGGCGAGCGTGCCAGCGATGCCCGAGAGCGTGAGGGAGCTGCGGATCGAGCCTTTGCCGGTGTTGATCGCATCGTAGCTGATGGCTTTCAGAGGTTGAGTCGTCAGGGCATACGCGGGGAGAAAGCAGTTTGAGCCATCCGCTGCGCACGCGGTCCCTGCATAGTAGCTGCCTGTGGCGATACAGGCCTGCGACCCGTTAGACGAACAGTTGGCTGGGGCAGGTATGACGGAACCTGCGACCCCAAAAATAGACTGTCCCGAAAGGATTTTAGCTGCGGTGAGATTAGTATCACCCGCCACGCTATAGCGGGCACCGGCAGCATCCCAGAACTCGAAGTTTCCGGCGGCTTTGATCGTCGCATTGAAGTTACTGCTGGTGAGGCCCGTGTCGGTGCCAGCGGCACTGAGGTTCATCGTTTTATAGGTCGTCGTCGAGACGCATCCGGCCTGGTTTGCGGCCGAGCAATCGGCGAGAGTTCCGGAAGCTCCATTCACCGTCGCGCTCGCGCGGACGTTAGCTACCGAGGGGAAATCAGGGCTATAGCTTGGGGTGACCTGGGCTCCTGGGTCGCCGTAAGCAGCTGTTCCCGTTTTTACATTGCCCGCACTCGGCAGAGCCAGAGTCCCGGTGGAGCCTGTGCCAGCAACGCCATAGGCCGTGCTGGCGAGAACTTTGCCGACGGCCGGCAGGGTCACATTCCCCGAAACGCCAGCCACGCTTTGACCAGAAAGAATCTTATTCGCGCTGCCCACCAGAGCTCCGGCCGCATAGCTGCCGCCATCGACGAGACAGTTAGATTGTCCATCGCTCGAGCAGTTGGCGGGGGCGCCGGTAAGAGCTCCCGTGACGCCGAAAATAGTCACCGCATCTTTCACGTTGGCTGCTGTGAGGTTCACATCACCCGCGACGCTATGCCGTGCACCGAGAGCATCCCAGAACTCAAAGTTTGCGGCGGTTTTGATCGTCGCGTTGAAGTTAGCGGCGTTCAGTCCCGTACCGGTGCCGGCCGCTGTGAGGTTCATCGTTTTGTAGCTCGTGGTGGCGACGCAGCCTGATTGATTCGCGGCTGAGCAATCGGCGAGCGTGCCCGAGGCTCCATTCACCGTTGCACTCGCCCGCACATTGGCGACTGAGGGGAAATCAGGACTGTAGCTCGGCGTGAGCTGCGCGCCTGGATCACCATAGGCCGCTGTTCCTGTTTTTACATCGCTCGCTTGCGGCAAAGTAAGGGAGCCCGTCGAGCCTGTTCCTGCAACGCCAAAACTCGTCCCGCTGAGGACTTTGCCGACGGAAGGAAGCGTGAGCGTTCCTGAGGCTCCATCGACAGTCGCACTAGAGAGGACGCTGCTCACGGAAGGGAAATCAGGACTATAGTTCGGGGTGATCTGCGCCGCAGGATCGCCATAAGCGGCGCTTCCCGTCTTTACATTGCCTGCCGTCGGCAGAGTGAGAGTCCCACTCGATCCGTTGCCTGCAAGGCCATAGCTGATGCCTGAGAGGACTTTGCCCGCAGCCGGGAGCGTAATATTTCCCGAGACACCGGCGAGGCTCTGACCCGAAAGAATCTTAGAAGCGGCTGCCGTGGTGAGCGCCGCAGCAAAGCTTGGACCCATAGCCACGCAGCCCGCCTGGCCATCGGCCGCACAGTTGCTGTGTGATTCGGCAGTGGCCGTACCAGAAACCCCTGCTGCCGTCTGGCCGCTAAGGATTTTTTGAGCGAGACCGCTCTTGAGAGCAGCCGGGAAAGAATCCGTCGCCGCACAATCGATCTGTCCATCGCTCGCGCAGGCTGGAAGGAGGGCATTGACAGGCGCAGCACCGACAATGCCTGCAATCGTGACGCCAGCTACAATATTCTCAGGCTTGAGTTTACTCGTGTCGAGTACGAGCGGAGGCGTGCAGTCTTTGGTGCCCGCCTGCAGATCGCCGTCGGCGTTATAGAACTGAATCTCGCTGCAGACGAGTGAAGCATCGATCGTAACTATGGGATATTGCCCGTCGGCCATGCGATAGGCTTTTTGCGAGGCCAAAAGTTGGGTTCCCCGCGATGTTTCAATTGCTACGTAGCCGCTCTTTCCCGCGGGCATGACAAAGCTGAGTTCAGTCGCACTCACTACGCTCGCTTCGACGTCCGCGCTCTCGACTTTGAGACTCATACCGGGGCGTAGATTTTTACCTATGAGCTTAACCGTGCTGCCAGGCGTAGCGGCAAGGGGAATGACGCGATCGATGCTCGGACATTTGTCTGAGTCAGCGGCGCAGGCTGCTTGCGCTCCTCCCACCGTCGTGATTCTGATGTCATCTTTGCAGGACAAGAGCGCGAGCGAGGCCGAGAGGATCAGCCCTCGCCTGAGCGGTAAGAATTGTAGAAGGCGGTTGTGCATACGTCTGTCCGCAAAAGGAGTTGGAGCGAATCGTCGCGCCTATAGTTTGCTTTAACACCTGGAACTCTCTCGGAGCCTGCGGCCTAGAGCTTTAGGGTTTGTCGATAATTGTGATTTATGTCTTTGGAATAAGGGGTTTATAGGTAGAAGAGAAATCAGGTAAGGAGTCGGTTTGTTTTTGCAAAAGCGAGGAATAAGTAGTTTTTGAAGAGCTGCGATCTTTACGGGCAGCAGCTGACGAAAACATCATAGTGAGAGCTAGCCAAAGTCGTCTGGGGCGGGGGAGAGGGGGCTGTCGGCGCCCTTTGAGTGGCGATCCTCTAAAATTAGCGGGTCGAAGTACAAACCATTTCATAATAGTTCCTCACAAGGATACCCACCGATTCATCGGTGGGAGGAATTGGGAGTGATCTATCTCCCAGGTCGGAGATTATTTGCATTTTTCTAAGAGTTAACAGCATAGGAGTATCCGTCAGTTCTCTGGATAATACGGCAAAATTTGTGATTTATTCCCTGATGCATGATTTTGTCTCTTTGGATGTCATCGCAGTTTAGGGACGCTTTACGGACTTTGGCGGAAAAGTTTGAGGCAGAGCCATTGACGGCCGCTAGTTCATCGAAATGCATTTCCACATGTTCCCTAAGGAAAAAAGCATCGAAAGCCCTGATTTCTCAGCAGTTAGTTCAAATAAAATTGCACCAAAAGAAGAAATACAGTACAGTTTATCTGCGTTAGGTGCAATATCTAACGCAGATATTCCTTTATTTAAATCTGCAAATGGTGCAAATTCTTATGGAAAGTAGAGCTTCAGCGTCTAAAGCTCAGGTCCTAGACCTCTTGCCTCTCGGCCTCTTCCGAGCTGCTGATGCAGAAAGCTTAGGCTTTTCGAGATGGACGCTTGCAAGAATGGCCAGTCGAGGTGATCTGGTTAGAATTGATCACGGAATCTACCACCATCCGCAAGCTAAGCTCGATCCAGAGACGCTTAATTATACCCTCGCTACTCTACGGTTTGGCGAGGACGCAGTGATAGGCGGTCGCACCGCTCTCTATCACTACGCTCTTCTTGACGAGGGGCCGAGTGAAGTTTGGGTCATTGTACCCCACGAGATGAAGGCTCGAGTTCCACAACTTTTTCGTGTGCTCCGCTCCAGCCATGATCCCAAAGTAGAGGTTATCGATTACGGCAGCTATCGAATGGTGACCGCCGAGAGGGCTATTGTTGAAGCCTTCGCTTACCAAACCAAGATAGGTCATACAGCAGTACTTGCTGCCGGGCGAACAGCTCTGCGAGAGAAGAAAGTCACTATGAAGAGTCTCGCAGAAACTGCTACTAAGCTAGGTCGCGAAAAAATGATGCTCCGACACTGGGAGGCCTTGACGGTACGATGAGCAATTCAACGGTCGATCCCAAGGTACAGTCTATTCGAACCAAGCTAGCCAACTTAGGCCGAAGCCTTGGCGTCGACTATCCACGCGTCTATACCCTTTTTCTTCTCGAACGTGCCGCCTACAGGCTTTTGCAAGACTCGGTACTGGCAAAGAGCCTGGTTTTTAAGGGAGGCTTTGTCAGTGTACGTGTCTATCGCTCACCTCGGTACACGACTGATCTCGATGCGCTTGTGCGCGGCCTTACCAAAGAAGAAGCTGTCGCACGGGTCAGCACAGCGATGGCGACAGAGGCTGGTGACGGCTGCTGGTTTCAGTTAGAGGAATCCCTCGATCTCACCACGCAGGGTGAATATGGAGGCATCCGCCTCGCCCATCGCGGAGGCCTTGGAAACCGTCCTCTGCCCCTGACTAGAGCACAGCTCGTAAATATTGATCTCGGCATTGGCGATCCCGTGACACCCTCGCCCGTGAGTCTACAGACAGATTTAACCCTTGGTGAGGGTAGTCTATCGTGGCAAGTTTATCCTGCTGCAACGATTCTCGCAGAAAAGATTCATGCATTGATCACGATCGGAGCGCGAAACTCGCGTTCGAAAGATATTTTTGACATCGCTCTTCTACTTCCTCAGGCTGAAAGAGATACAGTCGCTGCCGCGATGGTAGCAACTTTCAATTTCCGAGGTGATCCAATTCCTGCCTCCGTCGCGGCAACTTTATCCACACTGGAACGAACGCAGCTTCGACTTGGATGGTCTGCTGCTGTCAAATCGGCAAAGGAAAAGCGTAGCTTCGATGAAGTTTTTGATGAAATAATTGCGATGCTTCAACATTGGAAACTGTAGGTGGTTGCGGCTAAGGTGGCCCGGCTATTTCCCACCCTCTTAGATTGCCTCGAAAAAGGCGAACTGTCGGTTAGCATCTTGGCCCTCCTCGTCCCTAAGCTCACTGAAGCGAATTACGAAGTGATCATGAAAGGTATTGAAGGGCGTTCCAAGCGCGAAGCGGAGCTTTTTCTTTCGACTGTCTCTTTTGATGGGGAGATACGTGCCGAAGCTCCGAAAGTCGAAGTGAAAATTCTTTGTCCGCAGACGGTCTACGAAAAGTTGGAACGTGCAAAAGATATCCTCGCGCCTGAAGGCCAGACTTGGGCTGATGTTCTGGACCATGCCCTGGAAGCTTTTTTGGATAAGCACGACCCCCTGCGCAAAGCTGAACGGGCACAGAAAAGAGCGGAGGCGGCAGCTCACGAGAAAGCAGAGGTGCAGGCGGAAGTAGCGGAAAACACAGCTTTAATGCCTGCTGAAGAAGTCCCATTTGACGTCGAACCAGTTATCCCCGGGGATACGATCAGGAGCCGCTACATTCCTCAAGACATCCGCCATGCGGTGTATCTGCGGGATGGAGGTCGTTGTACTTACGTTTCGCCGGAGGGACACCGCTGCCTGGCAAAACGGTTCTTAGAATTTGATCATCGCCTGCCCCTGGCTTTTGGGGGTGAGCATTGCCTCGAGAATCTTAGGTTGCTTTGCCGTACGCATAACAGTTTTTACGCGGGAAAAATGATGGGTGCTGATTTTATAAGGAGCAAGGTTTTGGAAGCCAGAGGAGATGCGCAGACCTAGCGGATGTTTCAGTCAGAAGCGAAGTGTCGGAATCACAGACACCGGCTCGAACTTGCTTCATCATTAACTCGCCTACTTTTTTGTTAAAGAGCCGGGGTGGCTAAGCGCACGATGGGATAGAGATTCCACTGCCTGTCAAAGCTGGGATGCCGTCGGTAAAAGAAGTCGAGACGTTCGTGCGGATTTTTGGCAAATTCTGGATCTTTCATTCTTTCAGCGAAAGCTTCCTTGATGCGCGGATCTTCTAGCATGGTGCGAGCGATCTCTTCAGTCACGTAGTCTTCCATGTATTCTTTTCGCTCGAATACCTGATTCATAAACCCCCAGGCCAAAAGCGACTCGGCACTCAAAGGCTCGATCAATTGCATCAGGAGTTTGGCCCGGGCCTGGCGGATTGGAACCCACAGGCTGCCCGTGACGAGGTGAGCCTGAGCGTCTTTCCAGCCGCCCGTGACGTTGACCCGCTGCCGACCTTCGCTGACTTTGTCGCTGAGCTTGGCGGATTCAAAGCGAAACTCTTCGACTTTGACGTCCATCGGCTTTTTGATGACGGAGAACTGAATGTCATGCAGTTTGAGCTTACTCTCCCATAGCCACCGGTAGGCACGCGGGATGAGGTATCCACCACCGGGCGCATGAACGGTAAGCTCGGGGACCGATGCGGTGAGGAGAGGCACTTTCCAGAACACCGGCTGCTTGTCGTCATAGACGATCTTACTCTGGCCGGAAATCGCTGAAATTCCCCGGGTATAAGCGTAGCCAGCAAAATCAATGATCTCCTTGTCGTCGCCAGTCTTGAAACTCAGAACGACATCGCGCCCCGCGAGGCGCGCTTCGTCGCGGGCCGCTTCCGCGGCCGCTTGACGCCAGCTCCTGCCTGAGCTCTGCGCTGCAGAGAGGAGCGAGGTTAGAGCGTGATAAGTCGACTGAACGCGCTCCGCGTAGCTTCTCCATGAATGCGTTTCGACCAACACACCTAAGCGCTGGCGGAGACCCCAGTACCCATTAGAAAAGCGAGGACTTTGCGGACCGAGCACGAAGCCTGATTCGGGTTTGTCCTCTTCGCGAAAGCTCGGGTAGAACCAGAGCGGTTGATGCCCGTCGCGTTTGAGATCGAGCATGACCTGAGCGCTGAGATTGAGAGCTGCTTGCTTGAGCAGCGGAGGTGCGCTGCTGGCTGGCTCGACCATCACCGCGATATCGTGCTGAAATTTAGCTCCATCCGTCACGTGCAGATCGATCGCGAGAATCGGATCCCAGGCATTCATCAGTCGCAGCATCGCCTGCATTTCCGGTGCTTCTGCCTTTAAATAGTCGCGGTTGAGATTGAAGTTCTGCGCTGTCGTGCGCCAACCCATTTCTTCAGGTCCATTTTGATTGGGGCGATTGAAGGCTTGAAAGCGCTCGTGACCATCGACATTGAACACCGGTATGATCACCAAAGTAAGATCTTTTAAAAGCCCTGGGAGAACTTTGCCCTGCAAGACATCGCGTGCAAAAGCCAGGCTCGCATCTTTGCCATCGATTTCGCCGGCATGAATTCCACCTTGGACGAGGACGATGGTTCGTCCGGCACGCTGAACGGCGCTCGGTTCGAAGAGACCCGCCTGCGAAAGGATCAGCGCCCAGAGGGGGCGACCTTCCGGACTTTCGCCGAAAGTCACGAGTCGCACGGCGCGGGGGAATTGATTTTGAAGGGTCTTTCCGAACTTTTCCACTTCCTCATAGCGGCCGGTTTTCCGCCACTGACTCTGTTCGGCCTGAGTCTGGAGAAGAGGCGAAGCGGGAAGCGCTGCGTTTGAGCGGGAAGAGAATAGAGTCGCCGAGGAGCTGAGCAGACTCAGCCAAAGAAGGAGGCGCAACATGAAAGTCTTTCTACCGTAAAATGCCGCGCAACCGCGGGTTGACACCGATGAGCGAGGAGAGTGTGCACCGAAGGCGAGGATCGGATCCATCATTAATTTACGCGAAGGAAAAATGGTCGGGGAGTTGATGAGAGATGGGGAGTCTATGCAGGAACATAAGAAAGAATCGGCTAACTTGACTTATCAAGCCTCGCCGATTAGGGATTCCTCACTTCAGATTTTTTCCCGCGCATTTGTTTTCAAATTACTCAGTTCGAGGGTCAAATTATTGATTTCATCTTGAGCCGCCGCGATTTTTACCGTGATCACACCTAGTTCTTTGTTGGCGACTTCGATGTTGCCTTGGATTTTCTCGACGATCTTGCTGAGTTCGGCAAGCACGGCCATGACCTCATCGACCTTCAGCTTATCAGCCGCCGCTTTAGTCGTCGCTTTTTCAATCACATCTTTGCTCGCCGTGCCTTGGGCAGGGATGGTCTCGATCGCCGGGATAATGATTAGCGCCTTCTCTTTTTGCGTTTCGAGCAAATTATTGTTCAAAGAATTGATTTGGATCTCCTTGCGCGCTTCCTCTTCGTTGAGACGGTCCAATTCTTCTCGCTTGAGGAGCAGATTGCGACGGAGGATGGTCTCATCGGTAGCATCGAGTTGGGTCGCATCGGCCGATGCTTTGGTGGTGCTATCGGCCGGCGCACTGGCCGTCGGAAGTTTACTCGGAGGCGTCTTTGCATCAGGTGTACCGCAGGCGATCAGACCTATACCGGGCGTCAGGATTAATAGAGTCTGACAGCTCAGCAGAATTTTTTTGATTGGATTTTTCATCACCCGACTTCTCCTCGTTCTTTTATGATCAGCTCTTTCCATACAAGAACTGAGCCAGAAGATCGGAGAGTGTTAAGTTCAGGGATTAGCCTCAGGGCTCAGTCACGTTTGCTGAAAAAACTAGGCACGCTGTAAGAAATACAGTCGCGCCTTAGCTTTAATTATGCAGAAAAGTAAGACCGCGCGAGGGAGAGATCTAAGGCGAAAACTCAAAATCTTTGATGTCGGCAAAGCTTGCCTGGAGTCCGCCGAGAGCTTCGGCTGCTGGTATACCGCGCAGAGTATCGTTCAAGACGGCTGCGATGGACGCGTTGATGATGGCGGCAGAACGCTCGGGTTCGAGCTGGCCTTCCTTGCATCCATCCCTTCCGAGTTTGGCAACGAGCGGGGGAACAGCCAGGCCATAGGTGATTGCCGCATTGAGAATGCCGCCCGATGCAGGCATGAGCGTGCAGATATCCGTGAAGGCGAGGTGACCGGCGCGATTGAGACCGATAAAGGCCTTAGGCGCAGCCACGTTTTGAAAGGCCTTGCGTTGCGCCTCGTAATTGCTGACCTGGTCGTCGACCGCTCCCATCACCAAGGAAAAGACACCAGGGGCCGCATCAATTCTACTGCCCGCTGCCATCACGACGAGAGCCTTGACGCCAGGGAGGCGACCGAGGGCTGAGACGGCGCCACCGCCTGCGCTGTGACCGATCAAACCTATGTGAGTCGTGTCCGCTAACTGAAGGTAGGGATGAATCGCGGCTTCGTTCGATTGCAAAGCGCTGAGGATGCGCTCTACATCGCCTTTTTGATCGGCGCGGAATAGTCCAAATAAGCTTGTCAAAATATCCTTAAGATTGATGGCGGGATGGTCGGCGGCGATGACGAGGAACCCTTGCGCGGCGAGAAAGGTGGCTTGAGTCAGAGACGCCGTGCGAAAGCCCGCTGTTCCATGCACCATGATCACCAGCGGTAGATGACTTAATTCTGGAGCGATCGGGAGGTCGGCGAAACACGCGCAGCTTTGAAAGGGTTCGGCGCTATCCGGAATTTTTTGCGCTTCTGCCGTCGGCAGGAACCGACGCAAATCGTAGCGGAGAGGAGACTTGCCGCTGGCACTGCCCTCGGCTGCGGGATACCAAACTTCGAGGGGTAAACCAGCTAGCTCTGTCGTGAGGGCGCCGACCGGCCATCGCTTTTGCGGATCAGAGGCAGAACTCTGGGCCATCGCGAGACGCGAATGAAAAGCGAAACTTAAGATGAAGACGAGGCAGACGCGAAATGTGAAGGAATACTTCACTCCTTGTGAGCGAATGGCTTGCATGAAAATCTCCTGGTGTTGCAACTTGAATTTTTGACCTGCCTCTTGCCTAACAGAGGTGATGACGCGGCGCGATTGAAAAGATTTGTTAGGGTAGAGGAGCGAATTCACAATCTTTACTTAGTAAATAGTGCCGCTGCGCAGAAATGGATGTTGACGGCCGTATACTTGTGTTATGTCTTTGCTGGAGTGCGGAGTTAAATTTTCTTCTTAGGAGTCTCGCCGTGTCGACTCGTGTTTTGACCTTAGATGAAAAAATGAATGCCGCGACGCATGCCTTAGGAGCCTTTCTGAGCCTCGTCGGTTTGCTGGTCTTTTTTGTTTATCCGCATCAGACCTTCGATGCTCTTACGACTTTTTCCTGTTTGATTTTCTCCGCGAGCTTACTGAGCGTTTACCTGTCGTCGACCTTCTACCACTTGGCCCTTGATCCGCGCAAAAAGCAAAATTGGAAACGCTGGGATCATGCCGCGATCTTTTTTTTGATCGCCGGTACCTACACACCTTTTTGTCTTCTGATCATGCCCGGCCCCGAGGCAACCCAACTCTTGATCTGGGTCTGGATACTGGCGGGACTTGGTACCTTGGGAGAATGGTTTCTCGCGAAGCGCTTTCGTTGGATGTCGACCGCTCTCTACTTGGCTCTTGGCTGGCTAGTCGTTTGGAAGTGGCATCTCGTCAAGGCTGTTCCTGATCATATCCTGCCGCTCGTCATAGCCGGAGGTTTGAGCTATAGCTTAGGAACCTTGTTTTACCTGTGGCGAGGTATTCGGTTTCATCACGCGATCTGGCATTTATTTGTGATCGGGGGGAGTGCTTTTCACTATATGGCCGTCTTGCTATTCTTTAAATAGAGCCTGAGGGAAACCCCGCCTGGGCGAGGCGAGATTTCCTTCTTTTTTTAATTCATCAAGCCATTTCGTTTTGCAGTTTCGCCTGATCGCGTAGCACGCGCTTCAGGATTTTTCCCGTCGGGCCTTTTGGCAATTGTTCAATGACCGACATGAAGCGCGGGTATTTGTAAGCGGCTAGGCGCTCGCGGCAATACTCGATCAATTCACCCGTCGTGCAGGAGGCTCCCGCGCGCAGCGCGACGAAACCGTGAATTTCCTCACCGTGCTTGTCGTGCGGAACGCCGATCACAGCTGCTTCTAGAACGGCGGGATGCGCGTAGAGGTGCTCTTCGACTTCGCGCGGGTAGACGTTGAAACCACCGCGAATGATCAGATCCTTCTTGCGATCGACGAGCCGATAGAATCCCTCTTCATCGCGCACGGCAATGTCTCCGCTGCGAAACCACCCATTCTGCATTACTTCGGCCGTCGCTTCGGGGCGGCGATAATAGCCCTTCATCACGTTGTGACCTTTGATGCACAGCTCCCCGGCAACGCCTGTTTCGGTGACTTCATCTCCTTGTTCGTTGATCAATCGAAAGCTCACACCCCAGATCGGTAGTCCGACCGAGCCCACCTTTTTTCCACCGCCGATAGGATTGGAGGAGGCTACCGGAGAAGTCTCTGAAAGGCCGTAGGCTTCGATGAGGTCGACACTGTAGGTCTTATCAAAGCGTCGCATGACGTCTTCGGGCATGGAGGCTCCCCCGGAGAGGCAGAGTCGCAGCGAAGCGAGCATCTTAGGCTGGATACTGGGGTGATTGAGGAGCCCGTAATACATCGTCGGTACACCGGCAAAGACGTTGATCGCTTGCTTTTGCATCATCTGCGCGGCGAGTAAAGGATCGAAGCGCCGCATGAGGCTTAAGGTCCCGCCTGCCATGACGGTCGCATTCTGCAAGACGCTTTGACCGAAACTATGAAAGAGCGGGAGCGCGACGAGCGAACGCATCTCGTGATTGGGCATTTCTTTGGGTAATTTCAGGACCCACTCGGCGTTATACATCAGGTTAAAATGCGAGAGTTCGGCCCCTTTCGGGCGCCCCGTCGTGCCTGAGGTATAAAGGATGACGGCCGTGTCGTCAGGCGAGGTCGCGTGGTAATCTTCGATGGGATGAGAATGATCCAGCAGGCTTTCCAAAGTATGCAGCTGAGCCCCTGCCGGGCGACGCGCGTGCGCTAGACTTTCGGTCTTTTGAGTTTGATAGATGATGACGTGCTGCAATTCCTCGCATTGCTCCCAGGCCAAGAGAGCGTCGCCCTGAAGATCGCCGCAGGTGATGAGCGCGACCGCATTACTATCGCGGACATGATAGGCGATCTCGTCGGGCTTGAGTAAAATATTGAGAGGAACGACGGGATTTCCCACCAGATGTGCAGCGTAGTAAGCGAGCGTAAAACTCGGTATATTGGGCAGGAGGAGAGCAATATGCTGGCCAGGAGTGATGCCCAGTTTGCGGATGGACCCGGCCAATCGACTGACCTGATGCCAAAGCTCGGCGTAGGTCATCGTACGATCTTCGCTTAAGATAGCTACTTTGTCGGGATAGCGGTGCGCGGATGCGGATAGCAAAGTCGAAATATTGAGACTCATGATCTGCCCTCTCGAAAAGCGTGCATGGCGACAAGCCACATGGATTGGACTTGCACTTCAGCTGAAGCAACGATAATCAACAGATACTACTTCATTCCGGAGCATGCCATGACAATTTCTGAGGGCCCTTTCTCGACGACCGAGCTCGCCGGCTATCGCCTGGCGCAACGCATGGCTTATGATTGTGCGGAGCACGTCGCTGCTTCGCTCTGGGAGGGCATCACCGAACGCGAAACAGCGGCGATGATGCGAGATTATTTATCCCAGCGGGGCATACATTATTATTTTCATGCTCCTTTCGTCTGGTTCGGCGATCGAACGGCCCTCTCGCTCGACTGGAGCGATGACGATTTTCTACCGAGCGAACGTCGATTGACTCAAGGCATGCCTTTGATTCTCGATGTCGCGCCTTTGGTAGAAGGCTTTGCCGCCGACATCGGCTATGCGACTTGCTTTGGTAGCAACCCTTTGGTCGAACAGATGCTCGCTGATCTGGAGAGCTACCGGGCCATGATTCCAAAAGCTTTGAATGAAGGTCGGACCCTCCAAGAAATTTATCAGGACATCGATGCCGCGATCGCCGCTCAGGGCTACCGCAGCAGTCATCACGCGTATCCAGCCGGTGTTATCGGCCATCGTGTGACGCGCTTAGCCATGGGGCCGGGGGATGAAGCGCTCACGGGCGGTTTTGGATCATCGGCCTTTCACTTCCTCCGCGATAAAAAGATCGCGTCGGCGGCCGATCCCTTGATTTCACCCTATTGGAATGGGACGCACCTCTCGGATCATGCGCCTGAAGCTGGACTTTGGGCGGTGGAACCCCATTTTGCCCGCGATGGTATCGGGGTGAAGTTTGAGGAATTGCTCGTTGTTAGTCCAGAAGGATCCTATTGGCTTGACGATGAACTACCTCACGTCAAGAGATGGCAGCACAGCACGCTGCTGGGGAGCGGAGTAAGGGCCGTGGGCGCAGAAGACTTTTCACTTAAAGGAGCGATACGATGAGTGTTAAAATTAGACGAGCCGCTGTGCTAGGAGCCGGCGTGATGGGTGCACAGATTGCCGCTCACCTCGCGGCGGCAGGCATCGAAACCTATCTGTTCGATCTCCCCAGCAACGAAGCCCCGCGCGATCCCAACGAGTCGGCAAAGGTAGGGACTCGGTTTCGTTCGACGCGAGCGATTCTGGCCATCGAAAATCTCAAAGTTCTCAAGCCCAGCCCTCTCTATACCGCCGATGTCCTTGAGCTCCTGAAACCGGGCAACTTTGAGGATGATGCGGACGTCCTGTCGCAATGCGATTGGGTTTTGGAAGCAGTCGTCGAGCGACTCGACGTCAAGCAAAAGATTCACCAGTTGATCGCGTCCAAGGTGCGAGCCGGAGTTCCGGTCACGACCAATACCTCGGGCATCAGTTTAGCGGCGATCGCCGCGAGTCTGCCTGAGGATTATCAAAAGAATTTCTTTGGCACTCACTTCTTCAATCCGCCGCGCTACATGAAGCTTTTGGAGATGATTCCGTCGGCGCATACCGATAAGGGGCTATTCGAAGACTTTGCCCAATGGGCGGAAGACAAGCTCGGTAAAGGTATCGTTCGCGCCTGCGATACGCCTAACTTCGTCGCCAATCGCATCGGTACCTTGGTCTCGCAGTCGGCCTATCAGGTGATGGCTGAGCTCGCTATCAACGTCGAAACAGTCGATGCGCTGACGGGTCCCCTGATCGGTCGCTCCAAGTCAGCGACTTTTCGCACCTCAGATATCGTCGGTCTCGATACCGGGGCAGCCGTGGCGCTCAATACCTACAATCAAGCCCCGGATGATCCCTATCGCGATTACTTTCTTCCGTCCCCCTGGATTGCGGAACTGATAGAAAAAGGTTCATTAGGCCAAAAAACCAAATCAGTGGGCATCTTCAAGCGCGATCGCGACGCCAAAGGGCAGACCGTGATCCTCGCTTATCGTCCAGCGACGAAGACCTATGAGCCACAGGCTCCCGAAGAATTTCCTTGGAGCGCCGAGGCGGCTAAGGAAAAAGATACGGTCAAACGCATCAAGTTGATTCTCGCCCAGCGCGATCGCGGCGCCTTGTTTGTCTGGCGCAATATGCGCGATATTTTTTCCTATGCGGCTTATCTTCTCGCCGATATCGCCGATGGCTACGTAAAACCGGTCGACGACGCCGTGCGGTGGGGCTTCAACTGGGAAATGGGACCTTTTGAGCTCTGGCAAGCTCTCGGCTACGATGAGATCTTGAATCGCATGCAAGAGGACAAGGTACCCTTGCCTGCTTGGCTGAAACCAGGTCTTTCCTTCTACACACCTATGCCCGGATCGCGCGAGATGCTGGCAGCGGGTGGACCCGAAACCCAGTTGAAGGCCGAACAAAAAAGCACGCGATCCGTGACGATTCCACGGCGTGCCCACCAGTATAAACTCCCAGTATTTGAAAATAAGGAAGACCCGCGCCTCGTCTTCTCTGACGCTAAGTCGAGTCTCGTCGATATCGGCGACGGCGTCGCCTGTTTGGTCTTCCATTCCAAGATGAACATCATCAATGGGCAAGTGACCGCTTCGATCCGTCGCGCGATTGAAAAGGTGGGAAGTGATTTCCAAGCCTTAGTGATCGGCAACGAATCGCAGCATTTTTCGACGGGCGCTGATCTGAATGACTTTGTCGCGGCTTTGACTTCTCAAAAATGGGACGTCGTGCGCGCGATGGGCAATGACTTTCAAGGGACCTTGCAGCAACTCAAATACGCTCCCTTTCCCGTGGTGTCGTGTCCCACCGGACTCTCCCTCGGGGGCGCCTGTGAATTGATGCTGCATACCCGGTATCAGGTGCT
>CANJJY010000051.1 GCA_947474445.1 Oligoflexaceae bacterium | reverse complement strand
TTAGAATAGATTCTATCATTGTTGTTTGCTATTTGGCAGAACCACAAACAGCAGGTGCGAATGTAGCAAATTCAACTCGAACAGCACCTGTGAACCGTGTTGATGAATGTCGCTTCAAAGGTAGGGAAAACAGTCAACCTCGTTGAGAAAAATAACTAAATCGAGTCCAAGTCACGCTCCAACTTCTGACAGGCTATCCGCCTGGGTCTAACCCCAAGACTCGGATAACCAGATCAACAACCCCAAACCCTCAACGATAATAACCACTCCAAGAATAAGCCCGACTAGGCTGATTCTCATCCCGCCAAGTCCCCGCAAACTGTCCGCTACTCTCATCCATCAGCGTAAAGCTAAACGAACCCCCATTACCAGCCCCAGACCAACGTCCTTCAACCCGTCTTCCACCCTCGCGATAAGTCACTTGATAGAGCCGCCCGACAAAACTCGAAGTCGTATAACTTCCCTGCGCCCCATCCAGTCGCAAGATCGCGTTGATGCGATCGCCGCTATACGCGACATAACGCGTCTGAAAATCTCGTCCCTCAAAGAAAGACGAACAGGTCTCAAGTTCCCACTTCCAAGAAAGGTCGACATCTGTCCGCGAGGCATCGATATCGATCTGCGAGTTGCCAGGACTGTACTGCACGAGATTCAGATCGATGTTGGTATGCAATCGAACGCTCGACTCCTTGCCACTGCAGCTGACAAAAGGCTTGTTTTCTAGAGCCGCCAGACACTTGATCTCGCCTTGGCCCGTGAACGGAGTCGCATTCGTCCGTTCCGCTTTAAAACCTTGCGGCTGCACCTCGTAGCTGACCTTGATGAAGCCGATACTCTCGTCCACCGGAGTGATCGAGTAGACGCCTTCAGCAGCCGCTGAAACCGGACGGAAACGATAGCCGGCAGGAATCAGCACATCCGCATCAAGAATACAGTTTTTGTGATAATCACCAGGAAAGTCGGTGCTGAGACTAAAATCATTGAAGAACAAGCGCAGCGACTCTTCCCGAAATCCCGAAGTCGGATTCAAGGGCGATAGCGTCACGACATCAAAATCAGGCGTCGCCCCACAATCGGCATTCGCACTGAAACTCTTCACCCGCACGCGAGCAGCATCCGCGCCATCACCTGGACCAGGTCCTGGGCCCGGAGGCGGCGTCGAAGGGGGCGGAGTGGAGGCCGCGGGACGCGAATTGGCCGTGACCACACAGATCTGCTGATACCCCGGATCGGCTTTTGCACACTGCTTGGAGCCGCATTGGAAAACACTGCCGTAATACACATCACAAACCGGATCGATGCGGCCCGGACGCGAGCTGGGAACGATGACACAGATGTTTTGGAAATCAGGATCTGACTTCGCGCATTGCCGATTCCCACAGGTAAAGATCGTGCCGTAATATTCATCGCAGGCCTGATCGGAAGGACTGGCCCAAGCGGAGACCGCGCAGAGCATACTGAGAACGAAACTCGTGAACAGAAGGCGCATGGTTGTATCTCCGTGAAGGGCGCTAGGGGAAATCGACTGTCAAAGAATTAAACCTTTGAAATGATTTATATCGTTTATAAGTCCAGCGGCTGTATACCGTCAATTTCAAAGGCTTCACAGTCTTTTCTTTTCGATCTCAGAGGGAGCAGGAAAGCAGGGCGGGCGGACAAGAAAAAGCCCCGAGAAACCTGAGTCTCCCGGGGCGGATGTCAATCGAAACAGCGCTTAGAGATTGGCTGTCTTCTTCTGTGCTGGACTCTGCGTATGAGGCGTGTCGAGATGCATCGCGAAATCTTCCAGACGGAAGGAGTCGACCTGAATGGCATCATCGCGCGCGGCCTCTGCCCGCTGGACGAGATGGAACTCTTCACGGGTGATCACCCCCGCATCGAGAGCTTTTTGCACGGAGCGCTCAGGCTTGCCCTTGGGCAACTGCTTCGCTTTGATCGCCTTGTGGATCTTGCTGTAAACAGCCCCGGCTTCAAAGACTAGCTTCAGCGTGTGCTCATAGCGTCCCAAACCTTCTTCAGGATTCTTTGGCACGTAGATGCCGCCGCTCAAAGCGTCTCGCACGGCTCCGGGACGACAGATCGCCTGCGCTATGGTGTGACCGAGCTTATCGCTTGGCATGCCGCCAAAGGAGTTGAAGTGAGCCCAGAACGCGATCGGACCGCGGAAGACGGCGCCGATAATCGGGACTTCGATGTTGGCGTAAATCCCTTCGAAGGCGGTTTGGATGCGGGTAAACGCATACTGAAGCGCCCATTCGGCAAAAGGTAGATGCTCGGGTTTGCTTCCTTCCGCTTCAAAGCGACGGATGACAGCAGTGGCCAGATACATCCATGAGAGAACGTCCGCGTAGCGACCCGTGATCTTTTCACGCAGCTTCAAAGCTCCGCCGTAGGATCCGAGAGCGATGTCCGACATGAAGGAGAAACTAGCCGAAGCCCAAGCGAGCTTTTGATAGTAACGCTTCATCGGTCCGCCCGGCGTCGACGCGAGATGGCCGCGGGTGAGACTCAAGAGCAGAGCGCGACACTTGTTTCGTACCACAAATCCGATGTGACCCCAGAAGGCGGCATCGAAAGCTTTTTGATCTCCTGATTGCAGCGCCTTCACTTCCGCATAGGCGAAAGGATGGCAACGAATCGCTCCCTGTCCAAAGATGATCATCGACCGCGTGAGGATGTTCGCGCCTTCGACGGTGATACCGATCGGCGTTGCGATGTATCCATTCGCGAGGAGGTTTCTCGGTCCGCGCGAGATCGCGGCTCCACCGAGAATGTCCATCCCGTCGTTGATCAGCTGACGGGCTATTTCTGTTGAGTTGTACTTGGCTATCGCCGAGACGACAGACGGCTTGATTCCCGAATCGACAGCACCGACGGTGAAGACCCGTGAGGCTTCGAGCAGATAGGTGAGACCCGCGATCCGCGCTAAAGGCTCTTCGATTCCCTCGAATTTGCCGATTTCCATGCCAAACTGCT
Organism: Oligoflexaceae bacterium; assembly: GCA_947474445.1. Lineage (GTDB taxonomy): Bacteria > Bdellovibrionota_B > Oligoflexia > Oligoflexales > Oligoflexaceae > Oligoflexus. The sequence continues at coordinate 12,435 of CANJJY010000051.1, read as the reverse complement.
TTCTGATCGACGCATAGGCACCAGCCGCGCGGAGAACCAATTTGGATCCACCGGTCGATTGCGCCGGCAGCGAGATCGAGCGACCGACCGCCAGACATTCCATCAGCATCTGCCAACCGCGACCCGCGAAGTCGGGACCACCGATGATTTGATCAACGGGGATGACGACGTCCTTGCCATCGGTCGGACAGTTGAAGAAGGGAACGCCCATAGGATTATGGCGCTTGCCGAGCACCACGCCGGCCGTCGTCGCTGGGACGAGAACGCAGGTGATGCCAGGATCCTTGCCCTTGCCGAGCAGATTATCGGGATCTTTGAGTTTGACGGCCAGTCCGAGGAGCGTCGATACCGCCGCGAGGGTGATATAGCGCTTGGTCCAATTCAATCGAATATAGAGCTTGCCATCTTCGCCTTTGAACACCTGCCCGAAGGATTGCATACCGCCCGCATCGGATCCGGCATTCGGTTCCGTCAGCGCAAAACAAGGAATCTCCCGACCATCGGCGAGCCGTGGCAGATAATATTCCTTTTGCTTTTGCGTTCCGTAGTGAGAGATCAACTCACCAGGTCCCAGCGAGTTCGGGACCATCACCGTAACGGCGAGTGGCATCGAACGACTCGATAGTTTGGCGACGACTTCGCTGTTGGCCAGCGCCGAAAAGCCGAGGCCGCCGTATTCTTTGGGAATGACCATGCCAAAGAACTTTTCTTTTTTGATGTAATCCCAGGTCTCGCGATTGAGATCGCCCTGTTGGAAGATCTCCCAATCGCTCATCATGGAGCAGAGCTTCTCCACTTGATTGTCGATGTAGGATTTCTCATCGCCGCTGAGCTGCGAATAAGCGTTTTTGTTGATCGCGTTGAAGTCGGGCTTACCTGAGAAAAGCTCTTTGTCGACCCAAGTCGTACCAGCTTCGAGAGCGACTTGTTCCGTCTCCGAGATCTCCGGCAGCACGTTGAGTTTTTTCAAGATCGTGACGACTTGATTGCTCAAAAGAATGCGGCGCAGAGGCGGCAGATTGAGAATCAAGAGCGGTACGCCGACGATCACACAGAGCGCGACAGGCGCCTGGAGTACGGCAAACCAAAACACGACGTAAGCGGTGAACAGCCAAAGTTGAACGCCAAGAAAGCCAAGAAACAATGCACCGAGGGCTGCTAAAGCCCACAAATAGGGCGCGTATTCTTGCACCCAAACCCAACTACTGTCCATGCAAACTCCCTTTCAAAAGAGTGTACCTTGAGCTCGACGGTAGAATCCAAAATACTGTCCTGCTTCAGGTTGCTCGAGACTTGAGAAACGCTACGCTCGGGTCCAGCACTTCAGTGGAGCCGTGAGCTCGCTGAAGGTCCTCCCCATCTTAATTCTTTTCGGTTGCTTTGTTTACTTGTTTAGGCCCGTGATACGGGCTGCGCCTGAGGAGCTAGGATTTAAGTCTCTATTTTTTTGAAAAAAATGGGAGAAAAGTTAATATTCCCTATATGTAAACTTTTGCTAGTTGAAGCGCAGCTTTGTCTCCAAAGAGTTTTAGTTTACTCGTGTAAGCTCAAGATTTTGAGGGCTGAAGACCGTGTGCTTGAAGAATTTTCAGGAGGTAAAGATCGGGATCGCGCAGCAGTTCTTCCGTTACCTTGAGCTCATGCAGAGGAGTCGAAGGCAAATCAAATTTGAAGGGGCGCAGAGCTCGCTCGCACAAAGAGAGCAAGGCGCGAGCTCCGGTGCCAGCCGCTGCTGCTTGAGCCGCGAGCATGCGCAACGCGCCGTTGGTAAAACTAAGGTCGATGTCATAGACGGCGAAGGATCTCTGGTACTGTTTGAGCACCGAGCCCTCCGAGGCGGTGAGGATTTGGAAGTAATCTGCTTCGTTCAGCGGATGACAGGCGACGCGCACCGGCAGTCGCCCGATGAACTCGGGTTCGAGTCCGTAGCTGATGAAGTCGGCGGCCGTCGCGTGATTTAAGATTTCTTGGTCGGTAGGCCGCTCGTTTTGATGGTGCGTGAAGCCAATGGCACCGGCGTGGAGGCGTCGGTATATAATTTCTTCGAGCCCGTGGAAGGCTCCACTGAGGATGAAGAGGATATGTTTCGTGTTGAGCGTGAGACGCCCAGACTGCCCTCTGTAGAGATCCAATACTGGCGCGAGCTGGGGATGAAACTCCGTAACGCTACGCAGATCGATATCGGTTTCTTCCAAGAGCCTGAGTAAGCCAAATTGAACTCCTTGTGTGTTGACGTCTTTACCGCCATCGCGCGATCGTCTCGCCAGCTTGTCCGCCTCGTCCAGATAGACGATGCCACAGGCGGCTCGTCCGAGATCTCCTTTGGCCTGCAGGACGAGATCGCAGAGCAGATCTTCGACCTTGGCCCCGACGTAACCCGTCTCGCTGAACTTGGTCGCGTCGGCTTTGACGAAGGGGACGCCGATGAGCCCCGCCATCTTACGGATCAAATAGGTTTTGCCAACCCCTGTTGGGCCGAGAAGCAAAATATTTTGTTTCTGATAATCCTCGTCTTCACCCGGCCCCCGCCAGGAAACCTGGTTATAATGATCGCAAAGAGCGATGGCGAGCGTCTTCTTCGCTTCGTTCTGACGGATCACATAGCGGTCGAGATATTCTTTAATCTCGCGCGGCTTCAGATGAAATTCCCAATCCGAGGCTTCTTCTCGCGGCGCATCGGAGAGGGGAGGGACGGACAAAGCGCTCGAGAACGCCTGAGCCTGGCCATCGAAGCGCTGTCTGATCAGCTGCTCGAATTCCTGCTGCAGATGCGCGGGAAGGGGTTTGTTCAGATCCGTCATCCAAGCGTCCTCTGTCTGCGTCGAGCGGCCGGGGCGGGGCGAAGAGCAAGACCGCTCGCTTCGCCACCTTTTCGAAACTATAACGAGACCAAGACGGAGCGGCCAGTGAATAGCAAAGAACCAGGAGGGTAGATGGCGGGTGCAGCGTTGAGACTTTGGTTTTCAGGTCGGGTGCAGGGCGTTGGGTTTCGATACCAAACCAAACAATTGGCGGAGAATTTTGAGGTCAGTGGCTACGTGCAAAACTTGAGTGATGGACGCGTCGAAGTTCACGTCGAGGGAGACAAGGGTGAAGTTGAAAATTTTGTGTCTGCTTTGCAGGAACGCATGCGCGGCTTTATCCAAAACACGGAGCAAAGGCAGGTGGTCGAGCAGCACTTGGGACAGTTTGTGATTCGCCGAGAGGCCTGATTCATAGCTGATCCGCGCGATTTTTGATAGCGCAGGGCTGGGTGCGCGGCGGCTATCGCGAGGCCAGATGCTGTTAGTTACACATGAGCAGCAGGGCACGATCGGCTTTTTCCGAGAGAGCCTTGCCGTCGGTATTAAGGCTCAACTTCGAACCGATTCGATCGAATAGCTTGATCTCGAATACGTCCTCAATCTTCCGCAGACGATGACTGACCGCAGGCGGCGTCAGGCCCAGTAAAGCAGCGCCCGTTGATGGACGCCCACCCTTAAGCAGGTGCTGCAAAAGAATCAGATCGTCGATGTCCAGCATGCGAAGCTTCTTATATCTATCGCCGTGTAATTCCATGACGCGATCTCCTGCGTTAAAGGCTCCCGAGGAACAGGTACGGGTAGTTTTACCCTATTCAAAACCGAATTTGGCCGGCAGGTCAACTTATTGAACAAACAAAACGTTCTGCGAAGTTCTCTCTGAGTTTATTCTGCCTTAATTGACATATCAACGTCTTGCTAGACGGGATGTGTTCAGGTTGGTCTCTTTTTTTCGTAAGTCCCTGTCCGATCTATAGGCAGGCCTTGCCTTGAGCTCGAATGGTGGCATACAAAAGGAGCGAGTAGCTTCCCATCTCTGTCAGGGGCCCTGCACCGTACACTCTCGAGGCGACAGAGGCCTTGATCTTCAAGGCTTCGGCCAAAAGAACTCGTGCGAAGGTCGTTCACCCGTCCGGAGTATGTCAGATGGATGTGTTTGGTTTTCAGGACTACCGAGAGATACTGCGCAGCGAGCTGGCTCGCCGCATGAAGCAGAATCCCCGTTACTCACAGGGAGCGTTTGCACGCGATCTTATCCTGACGCCAAGTCGTCTCAGCGAAATCTTGCATGGCAAACAAGGCGTCTCCACAAAAGTCGCGACACAGATCGCCAAAAATCTAAAATTTTCTGATAACGAGCGTTCCTATTTTCTCGACCTGGTCGAAAGTCAGCATGGGCGCAGTCGCTTGCTGCGCGAAGCGGCGCGTTTGCGTCTGCATCGCTACCGCCGCGCACCTTTTGCGGAGAAACTGGGCGACGATGAATTCCGTTTGATCAGTGACTGGTATCATTCGGCGATGCTCGAACTCCTGCGTTTGCCCTTTCACAAGACCGATCCGCATTGGATCGCTGCCTCCCTGCGCATTACCCCTGAGGAGGCTCAGGATGGGATCGAGCGTCTGCTCCGCCTCGGACTGGTAGCCGTCGACAGCCAGGGCGATATTCGGCTCGCTGAGGTCAATCAGCGCTTTACCGGCTCCATGCATTCAGAGTCTTTCCAAAAATACTCGCGGCAGATACTATTGAAAGCCATTGATGCGGTCAATCAGACACGTGCCGATGCGAGTTACAGCTACATGCTGGGCATCGCCCGGAATCGTCTGCCGCAGCTTCTCAGCATTCTCAAAGAAAGCTGCGATCGCTTGGCCGAAACTCTCGATCAGGATCAGGGTGAAAAAGATGTTGTCTACTGCATGGCCCTTCAACTCTTCCCCATCGCCGAGCCGCCCGCGCGCGATCTGCACTGAGATATTTTATGCATAAATGCTTGCTGGGAATCGCTCTTGTCCTGACACTGTCTGCGCGCGCCCTCGGTGAGACAGTTGCTTTTATCGGTGACAGCATCAGCACCGGGGGGGGAGCGCATCCCGCCCTCGCCTACGATGCGACGATGATAGAAAAAGTTTTTAACGACACGATCAACATCGAGCCGAACGCCGATTATTTTGCCACGCTGGCGAGCTGGGGCTTGAACGATATGCAGGCTTTGCCGCCGCGACGCCTCGAGCTCTCGGCCCGTGAATTCGAGCATCCGCTCAACTGGGTTTATGATCGAGCTCTGCACTACGTCTCGCATCGCTACATGGATGCTGAGGAATATAGCTGGGCCTATCTCTGGGCGCGAAAACAGGGCATCGCCGCCTCGGATATTCTCATCGCCGCCCGCGATGGCGAGCGAGCGCAGCAGGCGCGGCGACAGGTGGATCGAGTGCTCGATGCTACGGGCAGTCAGGCCGTTCGGCACTTGTTTGTGTTTTTCACCGGCAACGATCTCTGTGCGCCTGACGTCAGTTTTGCGACGACGAGTGAAGACTTCGGGCAACACATTGAAGAAGCGGTTCGCTATTACATCCGCAATGCGCAAACGAGCGAGGGGATCTATCACATCTGGCTCGTCGATCCTCTCGGTATTCTCCAGATTGTCACGGCGCCCGATATTTTGAATCAAAAGGTCAGGGCTTTCGACACGGAAGTGAGTTGCCGCGATCTGCAGGCCGGTCGATTTAAAGGACAGGAGAAAGCGTGGACGGATCCTCACATCACGCCCGCCGATATTTTTCTCAACGTGTTTGGTCAGGGGCCGCGGGGTTATTGCCCCTCTCTCTTCGCCGTCCATCAAGGACCGGCTGAAATTCAGATGAAGATCGGTTCGCTGCTGAGCTCCTATCGCAAAGCTCTAGGGCAGGTCAATGATTCCCTGCAAGTCCTCCCGCCGCAGTTTCGGGTGCATCAGATAAAAGCGACGGGTGACGTTCTGTTCAAGGGCGAAGACATGGCCAATGATTGTTTTCACCTCAATCTCAAAGGCCAGCTAAAAGTGGCGCAGAGTATCGATGCGGAAGTGCAAAAGCTGGTGCCCCCACCGGCGCTCTGAATCTCCGTGTTCTCTCGCTGCGATTTGAGCGGACGCTGCGGCGTCTCCCCCGCGCAATTCCTTGCCAAAGTTCCCGTGTCTCCTGCATGATGGGGTGGATTTTAACCTATGCAGGGGAGATTTCGGATGAAACTTTACTACTCGCCAGGTGCCTGTTCTTTTGCGCCCCATCTCGTTATGAACGAAGCGGGCATTCCTCATGAAACTGTAAAAGTGGATTTGAGAGCTAAGACGACGGCAGACGGCGGCGATTTTCGGAAGATCAATCCCAAGGGCTACGTGCCGACCATTCAACTCGACAATGGGCAGGTTCTGACGGAAAACGCTGTTATCTTGCAATATCTGGCTGACCTCAAGCCTGAGGCTCAGCTGATGCCGAAGTTCGGCAGCTTTGAGCGCTATCGCTGCATTGAGTGGGAAAACTTCATAGCGACGGAATTGCACAAGGGCTTTGGTCCCTTCTGGGATCCGTCTACGCCTGATACCTACAAAACTCATTTGACCAAGACACTCAATTCTCGCCTCGAGATCGTGTCGAAGCATCTGGCCGACAATCAGTTTATGATGGGACAGCAGTATACAGTGATCGATGCTTACCTGTTCACCGTGCTGTCGTGGGCACCGATGCTGAAATTTGATCTGAGTCCCTTTGCACCGATTCAGGCCTATATGGGGCGGATCGCTGCGCGTCCGGCGACGTTGAAGACTTTGAAGGATGAGGGTTTGGTGAAGTAATCTCAGCCTGTGTTTGAGTGTTAATAAAAAAAACGAAGGCCATACCTGACCTTCGTTTTTTTAATCGTTATCAAACTCAGCGAGACTAGAGCCAGTCTCAAAAAGGCGATCACTTCGTTACTTGTCAGAAAAAAAGCCTCATTTACCTTATGTAAACTCCGGTTTTTTTCCTCCGCGCGCCTCGATATCCCCATTTTGAGAAAGGCTCTAATAAGATTTGGCGATGATCGAGCGCTTCGCTACGGGTTTTCCCGTGAAGATGCAAGATCCTGGATCTTCCGGAGCATCGAGAGGGATGCAGCGATGGGTTAGCTTCATCTCTTTCAGAATATCGGGAATACTGGGATCGTCGGCCCAGTGCACCAGAGCAAAACCACCGTGGATCTCTGGTTTGTCTTCATTCTTCGGAGTGAAGTAGGCTTTGAGTTCGGCCAGTGAATTGATCTTCACGGTGTTCTCATCGCGATACTTCAGCGCTTTTGCATAAAGATCGTTTTGCATATTCGTCAGAATGTCGGCGACGGTCTCCACAAACTGGGCGCGCGGCATACTCTTCTTCTCTTTGGGACCTTGGTTGCGCTGACCCACGAATACCGCGTTCTGTTCCATATCCCGCGGACCGACTTCGACGCGCAAGGGCACACCTTTTTTGATGTGCTGCCACATCTTCTCGCCGCCGCGTAGGTCGCGATCGTCGATAAAGGCGCGGACGCGATCGCCCGCAAAATCCTTGGCGTTGAGTTCCTGCTGAAGGCTCTTGCAGTAAGCGAGAACCTTGGCGCGTTCGTCATCGTTGCGATAGATAGGCAGGATCACGATATGCTTAGGGGCCAAGCGGGGCGGGATAATCATCCCGTCGTCATCGCCGTGCGTCATGATCAGGCCGCCGATGAGGCGAGTGGAAACGCCCCAGGACGTGGTCCAGGCGTGAACGTCTTCGCTCTTTTCGTTTTGAAAGCGAATGTCCATCGCCTTGGCGAAGTTTTGACCGAGAAAATGTGAAGTGCCGGCTTGGAGGGCCTTGCGATCTTGCATCATCGCTTCGATCGTATAGGTATCCACGGCGCCGGGAAACCGTTCGTGCGGTGCTTTCTCGCCTTTGATGACGGGCATCGCCATGTAGTTCACGGCGAAGTCTTCGTAGACATCGAGCATTTTCCGCGTTTCTTCGATCGCTTCTTCCGAGGTGGCATGACAGGTGTGGCCCTCTTGCCAGAGGAACTCCGTCGTGCGGAGAAAGAGACGCGTGCGCATCTCCCAACGAACGACGTTGGCCCACTGATTGATCAGGATAGGCAGATCGCGATAGGACTGCACCCACTTTGCATAGGTCGCACCGATGATCATCTCACTGGTGGGACGAACGACGAGCGGCTCGTCGAGTTTGCCGGCCGGGACCAGGCCTCCGTTGGGACCTGGTTCCAGACGATGGTGGGTGACGACCGCGCATTCTTTGGCAAAGCCATCGACATGCTCGGCTTCCTTTTCGAGGTAGCTGAGAGGTATGAACAAGGGAAAATAAGCGTTTTCATGCCCCGTTTCCTTGAACTTACGATCAAGTTCCTTCTGTACATTCTCCCAAATGCCATAGCCCCACGGTCTGATCACCATGCAGCCGCGCACAGCCGAATTTTCGGCGAGCTCGGCAGATTTGATGACCTGCTGGTACCATTCAGGATAATCTTCGCTGCGGGTGGGCTGAATCGCCGTTAGGGGCGCCTTGCTCATACTCTCGTTTCCTCTTTCTAATCCGGCTCAATCGGCTGTCAGTTCAATTATCGTTCGAGACGGGCATTGCGAACCCGCTTCGGCAAATCAGCATCGGTACCGAGGCGACGGCGTTTGTCTTCCTCGTAGTCGCTGAAGTTGCCTTCGAACCAGTAGACGTCCCCATCACCTTCGAAGGCGAGAATGTGGGTCGCGATACGGTCGAGGAACCAGCGATCATGGCTGATCACCACGGCGCAACCACCAAAGTCGAGCAAAGCTTGCTCGAGGGCGCGCATGGTAATGATGTCGAGGTCGTTCGTTGGCTCATCCATGAGGAGGACGTTGGCGCCCGATTTACAGACGAGGGCGAGCTGCACGCGATTGCGTTCACCGCCGGAGAGAGCGCCGACTTTTTTCTGTTGGTCCGTCCCGCTGAAGTTGAACTTGCCGACGTATGCGCGCGCATTCACTTCCTGCTTGCCGAGTTGGATCGAATCGTAGCCGTTCGAAATGGTTTGATAGATGGTCTTGTCCGCATCGAGAGCGAGGCGCGACTGTTCCATGTAACCGACGACGGCCGTGGCGCCGACGCGGAACGATCCTGCATCGGGTTTCTCAAGACCGGCGATCATACGGAAAAGAGTGGTTTTACCCGCTCCGTTCGGACCGATCACACCGACGATGCCGCCCGGAGGCAACTTGAAGTTGAGATCTTTGAAGAGCACCTTGTTGCCAAATGATTTGGCCATGTGCTCGCTCTCGATCACGATATCGCCGAGACGCGGACCAGGAGGAATGAAGAGTTGCAGTTCGCGTTCGGCGCTCGACTGCTCTTGATTGAGCAGTTTTTCGTAGGCGGAGATACGCGCCTTGCTCTTAGCCTGCCGCGCTTTCGGTGACATCCGCACCCACTCGAGTTCCTGCTGCAAGGTCTTCCTGCGCTTGTCGTCAGCCTTGGCTTCGCCTTCGAGACGCTTATCTTTTTGCTCCAACCAGGAAGTGTAATTACCCTTCCATGGAATGCCTTGGCCGCGGTCGAGCTCGAGAATCCAGCCCGCGACGTTGTCGAGGAAGTAGCGATCATGCGTTACGGCGATGATGGTGCCCTTATACTCCTGGAGATGGCGCTCGAGCCACTGTACCGATTCGGCGTCCAAGTGGTTGGTCGGCTCGTCGAGGAGGAGAATGTCAGGCTTTTGCAGGAGCAAGCGGCAAAGTGCGACACGACGACGTTCTCCACCGGAGAGATGATCGACGAGAGCATCGGCCGGTGGGCAATCGAGGGCTGCCATGGCGAAATTGAGTCGGTCATCGAGGGTCCAAGCATCCATGCGATCGAGGAGATCTTGCACTTCCGCCTGGCGAGCGATGACCTTGTCCATCTCTTCGGGGCTCAGGTCTTCGCCAAACTTCAGGTTGATCTCTTCGAATTCTTTAACGAGATCCACGACTTGCTGGACGCCTTCTTCAACGATCTGGCGAACCGTCTTGCCGGCTTCGAGATCGGGCTCCTGCGAGAGGTAGCCGACCGTGTAGCCCTCAGAAAGATGGGCTTCGCCTGCGTACTCTTCGTCGACTCCGGCGAGAATCTTCAGCAGTGAACTCTTACCTGAGCCGTTGGTGCCAAGGACACCAATCTTGGCGCCGTAGAAATAGGAAAGATAGATGTTCTTTAATACGGTCTTTTGACCGTAGGATTTCGAAACATCGACCATTGAGTAGATGACGGTTTTATCTGACATGTGGTTTCACCCGTAATAAGTGATGCTAAACGGAGCGCCCACTCTATAAGAAACCCCTTCGCTTCGCTATATCTAATGAAACGCGCGAGGCCACCCACTTTGCTGAGTTTGAGTTCGCTTCGACATGCTCGTGAAAAGATATGCGCGAGAGAACAAAAAAGGTTTGACGATTCCAGTGGGTGAAGTTTATAACCCTCTTCGTCGGGCACTGAAAAAAAGCAAACGCTCTTCAAAAAGCAAAGCTCCTTTCTTCTCCCAGTTTCTTTTCCATCAAATGCAGTTCGGTTTGAGAAAAAAGAAAAAAATGTTTGACTGAGATTGCAGCCGGGTATATACCTCTCCTTCCAGTCGAGCAGCAAAAGAGAAGAAGTTCTAGTAAGTTGATCGACAGGTTCTTTGAAAACTGAATAGAAGACGCAAAGAAGTAAGCGCAAACGTCAATTCTTGATCGCAGAGATCCTCGGATCGAAACGGTTGAGTCTTATATGTAGAAAATCGAGTCGAAAGACTCGTGCAAGGATTTAAACTTTAGAGTTTGATCCTGGCTCAGAGTGAACGCTGGCGGCGTGCCTAATACATGCAAGTCGAACGCGAAAGTCCTTCGGGATGAGTAAAGTGGCGCACGGGTGAGTAATACATGGGAACGTGCCCTAGGGTGGGGAATAACTGTTGGAAACGACAGCTAATACCGCATAGTCTCGCAAGAGTAAAGGTGGCTACCGCAAGGTGCTATCGCCCCAGGAGCGGCCCATGTCCCATTAGCTAGTTGGCGGGGTAATGGCCCACCAAGGCAACGATGGGTAACTGGTCTGAGAGGATGATCAGTCACACTGGAACTGAGACACGGTCCAGACTCCTACGGGAGGCAGCAGTAGGGAATATTGCACAATGGAGGAAACTCTGATGCAGCAACGCCGCGTGAGTGAAGAAGGCCCTTGGGTTGTAAAGCTCTTTAGCTAGGAAAGAAGCTTCATATGGCTAATATCCATGTGAGGTGACGGTACCTAGAGAATAAGCACCGGCTAATCTCGTGCCAGCAGCCGCGGTAATACGAGAGGTGCAAGCGTTACTCGGAATCACTGGGCGTAAAGCGCACGTAGGCGGATTTGTATGTCAATTGTGAAAGCCCAAGGCTCAACCTTGGAATCGCAGTTGAAACTGCATTTCTTGAATACTTGAGAGGGTGGGGGAATACCTAGTGGAGAAGTGAAATTCGTAGAGATTAGGTGGAACACCAGAGGCGAAGGCGCCTGCCTGGCAATGTATTGACGCTGAGGTGCGAAAGTGCGGGGAGCAAACAGGATTAGATACCCTGGTAGTCCGCACCGTAAACGATGGATACTAGCCGTTCGGAGAGTTAACCCTCTGAGTGGCAAAGTTTACACATTAAGTATCCCGCCTGGGAAGTACGGTCGCAAGACTAAAACTCAAAGGAATTGACGGGGGCCCGCACAAGCGGTGGAGTATGTGGTTTAATTCGAAGCAACGCGCAGATCCTTACCTGGTCTTGACATCGCGAGATCGCTACAGAGATGTAGTTTTCCCTTCGGGGACTCGTAGACAGGTGCTGCATGGCTGTCGTCAGCTCGTGTTGTGAAATGTTCGGTTAAGTCCGGCAACGAGCGCAACCCCTGTCCTTAGTTACCACCATTCAGTTGGGGACTCTAGGGAGACTGCCGGTGTTAAACCGGAGGAAGGCGGGGATGACGTCAAGTCCTCATGGCCCTTACGACCAGGGCTACACACGTACTACAATGGTGGAAACAGCGAGTCGCGAAACCGCGAGGTGAAGCTAATCTCGAAAACACCATCTCAGTCCGGATTGAAGTCTGCAACTCGACTTCATGAAGTTGGAATCGCTAGTAATCGCAGATCAGCACGCTGCGGTGAATACGTTCCCGGGCCTTGTACACACCGCCCGTCACACCACGAAAGTGGTCTTAACCAGAAGTAGGTGAGCTAACCGCAAGGAGGTAGCCTACCAAGGTTGAGGCCGTGATTGGGGTGAAGTCGTAACAAGGTAGCCGTAGGGGAACCTGCGGCTGGATCACCTCCTTTCTAAGGATACCAGTCAACTCGTAAGAGTCTGACCATCCTAAGGTTAATGACGTTCGCTCTTAACAATTTGCGTCTCTCTATTCAGCTTTGAGAGAACTTAACCGTTCTCCAAGCGGAATCGTCTAGCGCAACCAGTAATGGTTGGGATAGGCGTTTACGCGTGATCTTTGACAACTGAATATGTGTAAATCCTCAATAATGCTAGAAGACAATTTGTAAATTGAGCGCAATAGAATCTTAAATGATTCAACAGCAATCTCAGTCAGCAAGATTCTCTCCATTGACACTGCTTGA